>CAJUNI010000009.1:0-4640 GCA_910587945.1 uncultured Parvibacter sp. | reverse complement strand
GCGATAGGCTTCTTTGTAGGCGGACAGAGGTGCTTCCAGTTCCTCGTGAGCCCAGCGATCCAAGAGTTCTCTGTGGGTAGTGGATTTAAGCAGTTGCTGGTGCTCATGCTGACCACAAAGATCAATGCGCGAGGCCACCCGCTCCGCCAGTTCCGTCACGCTGACCATTTGACCATCAAGGGAAGCCCGAGACCGTCCATCAGCACTAATACGGCGGCGAACCACGAGCCCCTCTTCGCAGACACTGACATCTTCGTCACGATCCGTATCTTCATAGAAGCGCCCGGATACCTCACAGGTTGCAGCGCCATCCCGAATAAGCTCCTTGCCTCCACGAGATCCCATCAGCAGCTTGCAGGCAGAAACCAAGGCCGTTTTGCCCGCGCCTGTTTCGCCCGTTAGAACGGTCATGGCTGAAGACGGAGAAAGAGTGGCCTCCTGAATCAGTGCGAGGTTTTTAACTTGAAGCTCATCAATCATGACTCATCCTTAGAGTTCTCAGGTTTTGGCATAGACCCACTAGGATCGACGCGACGATCCAACCGCATGCTTGCGATTACCAAATGACGACCCTTTACGGGCAGATTTTCTCAGGTCTTTCAGGACATCATCTTCCGAGGACCCTTCAACACTACTGCGCAACTTCACCACCTGATCACGCAAACGCGCCGCTTCCTCGAAGTCCATATCGCGAGAAGCTGCCGCCATATCATCTTCCATCGAAGCGATAATGCGCAGCACTTCTTCGCGAGAAAGCTCCGCAAGCTCCTTGTTCACCTGTTCGGCCGTCCGGGACCCTGCTTCATCAGTTACATAGCCCATGATGTCATTGATGGCTTTGCGAATCGTTTGAGGTTCGATGCCATGCTCTTCGTTATAGGCCATCTGAATCTGACGGCGGCGCTGGGTTTCAGTAATGGCCCGATTCATAGAGTCTGTGATTTTGTCCGCATACATTATGACCTGGCCAGATACATTACGAGCAGCACGACCAATGGTCTGAATAAGTGAACGATGATTGCGTAAGAATCCTTCTTTATCTGCATCCAAAATGGCCACCAGTGAGACCTCAGGTAGGTCTAAGCCTTCGCGCAATAAGTTAATACCCACAAGTACGTCGAATTCGCCATGCCTGAGGGCGGAGAGAATTTCAACGCGCTCCAACGTAGCAATATCAGAGTGCATATAGCGGGCTTTAACTCCCTGATCGAGTAAGTGATCGGTAAGGTCTTCGGCCATCTTCTTCGTTAAGGTAGTGATTAGTACACGCTCATCTTTAGCTGCCCGCTCTTTTGCCTCATCAATAATGTCATCGATCTGGCTCTTTGCGGTACGTACGATAATCTCAGGATCCAACAAGCCGGTCGGCCGAATGATCTGTTCCACCTCTTGCTGGGTTACCTTTTCCTCGTAGTCTCCCGGCGTGGCCGAAACATAAATGAACTGCGGTACCCGCTCCTCAAATTCATCGAAGCGCAGCGGGCGGTTATCAAGGCAACTGGGGAGGCGGAAACCATGCTCAGCCAAGGTGATCTTTCGCGAGCGGTCACCTTCATGCATGCCACGGACCTGAGGAATCGTGACGTGACTCTCATCAACGATACATAAGAAGTCATCGGGGAAATAATCGATAAGGGTATAGGGAGGTTCACCAGGCTGGCGTCCGTCTAAGTGGCGGGAATAGTTTTCAATACCCGAGCAGAATCCCATGGTTTCGAGCATCTCAAGATCGTAATTTGTACGCATCTCGAGGCGCTGGGCTTCAAGGAGCTTCCCCTCTTCCTTGAACTGCATCAAGCGCTCGCGGAGTTCGTCCTGGATGGTATGGATAGCACGATCCATCTTTGGTCGAGCGGTAACATAGTGGGATGCCGGCCAAATGGGAAGCGCCTCATAGGTGTTGAGAACTTCGCCGGTCACCTGGTCAATTTCAGCGATTTCTTCGATTTCATCTCCCCAAAATTCCACGCGAATTGGGTGATCGGCGTAGGGAGGAAATACATCCAGAGCATCTCCACGGACACGGAAGGTCCCGCGCTTGAGTTCGTAATCGTTACGGTCATACTGAATGTCGATCAGGTCATAAATGACATCATCGCGATCCTGTTCAACCTGCTTATCCAAAAACACTGCCATGCCGGCATAGTCCATAGGACTACCAATACCGTAAATACAAGACACTGAAGCCACCACAATAATGTCGCGGCGGGAAAGCAGCGCTGAGGTAGCCGCATGACGAAGTTTCTCTACTTCCTCATTGATGGAAGCGTCCTTTTCAATGAAGGTATCAGAAGAAGGCACATAGGCTTCCGGCTGGTAATAGTCATAGTAGGAAACAAAATAGACCACAGCATTTTCCGGGAAGAACTCTTTGAGCTCGGCAGCTAACTGGGCCGCTAAGGTTTTATTAGGCGCTAAGACCAACGTCGGCTTTTGCACTGCCTCGATGGTTTTTGCCATGGTGAACGTCTTGCCGGAGCCGGTGACACCCAGCAAGTTTTGATAGCGCAGCCCTTGGTTTACCCCTTCAGCCAAACGCTCTATGGCCTGGGGCTGATCCCCTGCGGGTTCGTAGGGCGAAACCACTTTAAAGGGAGTTGAGGAAAGCCGCACCGAGGGAAGCTTTCCCTCCATAACCATGCCTTCAAGATTTGAAAGATGGGCCATAACGACGACTCTTCCTTTCTATCAGATAGTCTAAGACGAGGCATTCCTGCCTCGTCTTAGGAGCAAACATTTGTTCTATTTTAGCACGTCCGCGGCGTCAAGAGAAGACGTTTCAGGCGTCAAACCTAGTCCTGAGTCGTGTAAGAATTCCACCAGGTGAGCACCTTGTTACGAAGCTCATCGGGAGTGCCGTCATTGTTGAACACCACATCCGACACTTCCATACGATCCGCGTCAGTAATTTGACGGGCAATGCGATAACGCACGTCGGCTTCATCAAAGCCAGAAGCCACCGCACGCTCAATACGCTTATCCAGAGGAGCCAGCACAGCCAACACCACATCGGCAGAATAGGCCAGAGACATGTCACGATTCTTGAACACCGAACACTCCACCACTACCGCTTCGGCGCCTTCCGCCTCATAGGTGCTCAAAAGATCCGTATAGGCTTCTTCAATACGAGGCATCGTAATGCGATTAAGCTTGCGTGTTTCAGCGGGGCTCACGAAAGCCTTGGCCGCCAAAGCCCGGCGAATAACTTCGCCATCTTCCCCGATAATGTCCGGCCCAAAAGTTTCCACCAGATCCTCTTTGACGGTATCCCATTTAAGGATGTCATGGCCCACCAAGTCGAGGTCGATAGACTTCAAGCCCTGTTCGGCGAGAACACGAGCGGCGGTAGACTTACCAGCACCCATACCACCTACCACGAAAATCTTTTTCATGAATGACCTCCTTGCATGCCTGACGGCCGCGTTCCTTTTCGGGAAGTATCTTGTACCGCTCCCATGATACACATTTCATAGTTCTCTGCCGCCAAGGGAATGAAATGCCGGAAAAACAACGAAGCCGCCCTGACGGACGGCTTCGATTACTCCTATGTGGAGTGAGGTGTTCTACAAACTATTCAGCAGGAACATCCTCAACGGCTACTACCTCAGCTTCGGTCTCAGCCTCAGGCTCTACCGTTTCGTCCTTGTCGGCCTTCTTGCGCTTAGCAGGACGCTCTTCAGCCTGGATGGACTCGTCAACTTCGATTTCGAAGCCGAGCTCGTCAGCAGCAGACTTCATGGACAAGGAGATACGACGACGATCAGAGTTGATGTCCATAACCTTAACCTTAACATCCTGACCAGGCTTTACAACCTGAGCCGGGGTGTCAATGTGACGGCCAGCCATCTCGGAGATGTGCACCAGACCCTCGATGGAGTCGCCCAATTCAACGAAGGCACCGAAGGGCACGATCTTGGTTACGCGGCCATCAACAATGGTGCCCACGGGATAGTTCTCCACGAGCTTAACCCAGGGATCCTCGGTGGTTTGCTTGAGACCCAGGGAGATGCGCTCGCGCTGCAAGTCAACGTCAAGTACTTCAACCTCAACCTCGTCGCCCACCTTGACGACCTCAGAGGGATGGTTGACGTGATTCCAAGAGAGCTCAGAGATGTGAACCAGACCGTCGATGCCGCCCAGGTCAACGAAGGCGCCGAAGTCAACGATAGAGGAAACGGTGCCCTTAAGACGCATACCCTTGGAGAGCTTGGAGAGGATTTCGGCGCGCTCGTTCTTGCGGCCTTCCTCCAGCAGCACGCGACGAGAAAGCACCACATTGTTGCGGTTGCGATCCATCTCGATCACGCGAGCTTCGATCTCGGTGCCGAGGTACATATCCAGATCCTTGACGCGACGCAAGTCAACCAAAGAAGCCGGCAGGAAGCCGCGCAGGCCGATGTCAAGAATAAGGCCGCCCTTGACCACTTCGATAACCTCGCCCGTGACCACTTCGCCAGCCTTGAACTTGTCTTCAACACGGTTCCAAGCACGCTCGTACTCAGCACGCTTCTTGGAAAGAATCAAACGACCTTCTTTGTCTTCCTTCTGAAGAACCAGTGCCTCAATCTTGTCGCCCAGGCTTACGATGTCGGCCGGATCAGCATCCTTGCGGATAGAAAGCTCGCGAGAAGGAATAACAC
>CAJUNI010000008.1:9470-42182 GCA_910587945.1 uncultured Parvibacter sp. | reverse complement strand
CGGCAGCAGGTGTGAAGTCGTCGTCCATTACGGCGACGCTGTTAAGTTCAGTCATAGTCGTCACCTTTCTTAGACAAGATAGTAGACCGACGGTTCGGTGCCGCGATCATCGAGCAAGCGCTTGTAATTCCGCTTGGCGATGAGCTGGCTTACCTCAGAGTTGGGATCATCCAGATCGCCCCAGAAGCGAGCACGACCCACACACAGATGCATGCACGCAGGCTCGATGCCCTGGGAAGTACGGTGATAGCAGAACGTGCACTTCTCCACCGTATGCTTCTGATGCTCAGGAATGTCTTTGCTGCCCACGGCATAATCCATGTGATACTGCGGCTCTTCCCAGTTAAAGGAACGCACGCCGGTGTAGGGACAAGCGCTCATGCACATACGACAACCAATGCACTTGTCGTAGTCTTGGCGCACCACACCAGTCTCCGGGTCCTTATAGGTAGCGCCCACCGGACACACCTTCACGCAGGCAGGATTCTCGCAGTGCTGACAAGACATCGGGATATAGCCAAATTGCAGGTTATCCGGATAGGTTCCGCCCACCATGTCGAAGCCCACTTCCCCACCATTGTCGGTAAGAATGCGGTTCCACCAAACTTCGTTCGGAAGATTGTTCTCCATTTTGCAGGCCATGGCGCAAACATGGCAGCCGATGCATTTTTCGGTGTCAATCACCATTCCATAATGGGTCATCCTACTTCACCTCTCCTTCGTATTTGCGCACTTCGACCAAGGTGTCGTCGAAGGAGCTGTTCTGATGCAGAAGGTTCAGATGGTCGTTAGTCAGCTCTTGATAGCTGCCCGCCACATAGGCGCGACGATGCCATCCCTTAGGCGATCCCACCATGCCCGGACGCACTGCGTTGTCCAAACGCAAGCGGCAAACGCAATGGCCACGATCGTTGTAGGTCTCAACGTAATCGCCTTCTTTGAGGCCGCGCGCCTCGGCATCTACCGGATTCATGCGCACATAGGGCTCAGGATCCAACTCACGCAGGATTGGAGCATGGTTGTACTGAGTATGCAAATGCCAGCGGGTACGCTCGCAGTAGTGATAGAGCGGGTACTTCTTGTGCTGCTCGGAGCCGTCATAGGCCTCGGAGGGCGTGTGATAGGTGGGCATATGATAGAAGTCTTTGTCGATGGGATGCCCAATGTTGATACGCGCACCCGGGTTCTCAACATAGAACTCCAAGCGGCCAGAAAGCGTGGGGAATCGCTGGTCTTCCCAGTGGATCCAGTTCTCCTCGCGGTCAGCAATAACGCCCTTTTCCTTGAGATTGTCGTAGCTGATACCCCAGGGCTTTCCCTTTTCGGTATCGGTCACAATACGCATCATCTCTTCGTTGGTCTTGCTGTAGAACTTCTTTGCCGCTTCATTTTTGGTGTATTGGGAAATCAGACGGAAGATATCCACGTCTTCTTTGGCTTCACCAATGGGATCAACCACTTTGTTAGCCATGTAGAGGAACGGTGTGTGGGACGAAGCCTGAATCCAGTCATACTCGAAGTAGTGTGCGCAAGGCAGCACAATATCGCTATATTCGCAGGTCTCACTGAATTCCATGTCGTTCGTTACGATGCAGGGAATCTGCGGCAAGATCTCTTCGATGGTCTTGCGCTGAGCTGCGTAGCTTCCCACCGGATTGGCTCCAATGTTATAGAGCAGACGAACCGGGAAGTCCTTGCCCTTATATTGACCAGTCTCCAGCACTTCCGGCAGCTGTAACCACGGCAATTCGTCCGTAACCCCTGCTAAGCCAGCCGGGAAGAGAATGCCGGCTTGGTTGATGGAGGGCTTGTTCTTGCCCAAGTGACCAATGGAGGCGCCACGCTTGCCAATATTGCCCGTCAAGGACGCCAACGTCGCCCAGGTCATACCCATCTCTTCGCAGTTGTCATAGAGATGATAGCCCGCATAAATGGTAGACGGCGTATCTTGAGAGTACATCCGAGCCAGCTCGATAATAGTCTCCACCGGCACTTCGGTAATTTCTTCAGCCCACTCAGGGGTGCACTCAGCCATGTGCTCTTTCAGAAGCGTCCAAGCAGTGGTGACCTTTACCCCATTGACCTCAAAGGTACCTTCCATGGCAGGATTTGCGGTCTCGTTAATGGTGGTCCAAGCGTCGCTGTCAGCGTCCCACACCACGTAATCGGCGGCTTGCTCTTTCGTGGGAACCTTGCCAGCCTTGGTACCCTGGAGCAACAACATGCCATAGAACGGATACTCGGGCAATGTCATCGGACCGACCTCACCAAAGTCGGTGGAACGCAGGAAGTGGCCGTTGTCCTCGCGAACAAGCAGAGGAGCGCAGGTCTTCTCGCGCATGAAGTCTTCGTCATACCATTCGTTTTCGATGATGACGTTAAGCATTGCCATGCCCAAAGCCGGGTCAGTGCCAGGCTTGATGGGCACCCACTTGGTTGCCTGGCGAGCAGCAATGGTGTACGTGGGGTCAATGACCACAAGGTTTGCGCCCGCTTCTTTGGCCTCAATGCAGAAGTGCCAGTTGTGAGGCTCGGAGTTTGGCGGATTAGAGTCCCAGATCAACAGCGTTTTGGCGAAACGATAGTCACCCGACATGTTGCGCTGGTTGAAGTCCCAACCGCTACCGGTAACCTGACCAATACCAACCAAGTCGCCATAGTCCAGACAAACATCTAAGCCCTGGAAGCCATAGGCGTTGATGAAGCCAATGCCTGCCGTCAGACCACCATAGGCGGCAAAGGAATTACCGGCCGAAACCAAGATGCAATTGGAATGGGGGCCGAAGTTGTCCGTGTTGTAATCCAGAGTCTCAGCCACCAACTGAGCTGCTTCATCCCAGGTCAGACGCTCCCATTCGTCATTGCCACGGTTTTCGACATGGGGCTCTTCCAAAGACCAGGTCTTACGCTTCATCGGGTACAGTACCCGGTTGAAGTCATAGAGGCGATTAGCATGGCTAAAGCCGCGCATGCAAATACGCTCATAGGCGGTGTAGGGCAGATCCTCGTTGGAACGGATGTTAACCATGCGCCCCTCGCGCACCGTTGCCACCAATGAGCAGGTGCCTTGGCAGTTGCAGCCACAGACGCATACAACGTCGTGTTCATCGGCACTGCTGGCATCCTCATTGGCCGCCAACGCGGTCATGGTGGTTGCGCCACCAACGGCAGCTACGCCTGCTACGGCAGCAGACGTCTTGAGAAAGCTTCTGCGTGAAATTGCCCCAACCGGGGATTTCGCTTCCGTCATCTCTCCTCCTTCGCTTGGTCAGAATACTTGCCGCTCCTTCGTTGCTGCCTCATAGGCACAACCGGCAAGCTTCTTCGATCGGGCATGTGTGCCCTTTGCTCTGGATGATTTGACGGCAGTCTCCGAGATTCACTCTGTAGCCGTTGCTCCACAGAGTTGTCATGGGAGTGATCTAGCGGAATTCCCCTGAGCACCCAAACCAGAATGCCGGTACAACAACGAGTCCCCTACTCACTCTCCACTATCCCCGGGACTGTCCCTCAAACAATCCCTTTGCGAGGTTGGCCCCTCCTCGCGTTGGAGTAAGTGTACGACGGATTTATAATTGTCGCAAGTCATTATGACAATGAAAATTTGTCACCCTTTGATCTACCTGCGCGCAGAGCCCAAGCAACCCGCTTCTTCGTCCTGGCGAGCCCCCTGGTCCTCAAGCACAATCGGGAGCGTTTCTTCAAGAGGCGCCACTTTCAACTCCCTCAACACGGCGTTGCCTTGCTCATCTTTAACCACCACGTTGAAGGAAACGAAGAGATGCGGGCTCTCCCCCACCACTCTCGCGCCTTGAGCCACGCTCAACCATCGTGGATGAAACGCTGTAAGATCAGCCGTCCTATCTTCAATGAAGTCCTTGCATCCGGCCTTGGTGAGCGCCGCCCGCACAGAGGCGCGCTCTTCGCCAAACACCAAGAGAGTCTTTAAGAAAAAGTCTTCGTAATCAAAGCCATAACAGGGATGAATGGCAGCCTCGGTCTCGTTTATATTGCGCACCTGAGCGCGGTGCTTATTCTCCAGCGAGCAATAATGCATGCTAAGCGTTAGTCCCTCGTCTAGAGCCCATAGCATAAGCTCCAGAGCAGCCTCTTCACTGCGTTCTACCGCTAAACTCCCGGCATAGGAATAGTTATAGGTCACCTCAAGGGGTGGATTTTTCAAGGTGAGTCCCAAGGATTCATAGACCGGCCAGTTCCACATGGCATAGGTGAACTCCAGCAGGTTAATGCCATCCACTCCCAAGGCATCCAGGCGCTTCAGCAGCGTCCGCATGAACTCCTCCATGCCCGGTATCACGGGCATCTCTACCATAACCACCGGCAGCGTTGCTCGCGCCCAGGCCATGCGCTCAAACACCTTCTCCAAAAGCGGCTCAGGGTCATCGTGCTTCACCGAGAAACGAATCTCATCAAGACCCGCTGCTTTCAGTTCCTCCAGCAGTTCTTGGGTAAGCAAATCCCCCGAGGTATACAACCGCAAATGAGCGTGCGGGAAGAGTTCCTTGGCGTAGGCGAAGAATGCTACCGTTTCCTCAGGCATGAGAAGCGGCTCGCCACCGGTGAGCGCCACGCAACGAGGAGATTGCGCTTCGGCAGCTAGCTCCTCAAGCTGACGACGCCAAGGGAAGGGATGCTCGCAGTAGTAGGCAAACTCCTCTTGATTTGGGTTGAAGCAGAAGAAGCAGTCGCGATGGCAGTTGTTGGTGAGCGCGAAACTGCGGCTTACACAGTTACCCGTGCAAGCAACACAGCCCTCACTCAAAGGGCCCACCACCACACTGGCTCCCCCATTGCGTACCCGCGCACCGCGAGCCAGCAAAGCCTCCAGAAGGCGTGCCCGTTCCGCGCGCTGACGATCTTCCGGAGCGAAGGTTACCCCCGTGGCCTCAACCGCTGCACGGTAGTCCTCTTCTATAGAGCGGTACAAATCAAGAGTAGCCCGCGCTGCCTGCGGGGCCATAGCCGGAGTCTTTCCCATAAAAGCTCCTTAGCCGTTCTATTCCGCGCACTCCGTTACCACTCCTGTTGCTGCAGGAGATGCCGTAAAAGCTTGCAACAAGCGACCAGCTGCACGGTAATAAGCCGTGGTGGCATGCTCTTCCAACCACGCGCCCATGCGCGGTGCGAAGGTCAGCAGATGATCTACCATGAACTGGGCGTAGGCTCCTTCGGGTGACCCACCGGGCAACTCTGCCAGTGCCGGAGACGTCGGAACCGGCTCAGCCATGCCCGCACTCAAGGATGCCAGGTACTCCAACAATTCCATTTCTGTTGCCAGGGCATCGAGGGGCTCGTTAACGCCCTCAGGATTACCCAATCCGCAAGCGCGACAGAAACGCTCTACTTCCATTGAGTGAGGGTTTACAAACATCAAGGGCTGTACCCCTTCGTCCTGAGCACGCCAAAAGCCCTCATAGGGACTGCACTCGGGCGTGGGAGTGCCCACAAAGAGCCGCGTCGCTTCAGCACGTAGGTCGTGATAATCCGTTTCCGTGGCGCCTTCTGCCCATTGATCCGGCAGGCTCATGCCTAACGCACCCCAAATTTCATCGGCCGCGTCAACCCATTCCCCACTGCCGAGCGCTTCTTTAAGCGTCTCATCCGGGTAGCGGAAGCTTACCGCCAGTAATTCGCAGGCCGCTGCTCGTAGCGCCCAAAGGTCTTTGCTGGCTTGGGTTTCATTCTGAGTATCGGTCATGAGTTCTCCCTCTCCTTAAGAACGATATTTACGATTTGCCAGCCGTGCTTCCACGATGGCGATAATGTCTTCGTCCGTAAGCCCCTCCGCATTACAGACGCGAATCATGTCATCAATCAAAAGCTCCACGGGGGTATCGGTCACCCGCGCTGCCCCCACATCATGACGCTCTGCCACAAACGTACCGCGGCCTTTGCGTGTCGTGATATACCCTTCGCGCTCCAAATCCATATAGGCGCGATTTACCGTGTTGTAGCTAATGTCCAAACTAACCGCCAGGGCACGCACCGTGGGCAATTGGTTGCCCGGCGCGTAAGCTCCGGATCCTATGAGATACGCAATGCGATTTTTGATTTGAATCCACACCGGCAGACCACTGCTGTGATCAACTTCAAATGATTCGAGGGGTGTCCCTACCATTGGTATCCCAACTTTCTCATAACCTTGTCAACAACCTGCCTAAGCCAAAGTCCCGTCCGTTCAAACGCCTGTGGCCCCTCCTCCAACAGTGTTTGTCCGTGCGCTCTGGCCTGTTTCTCCCCTAGTGCTTAAGCGTCCGTGGTCGAACCCGACTTCGAACGCAATGCTCCTTCAGTAAATCCGTCGCTTACGGCCGTGGGCACGGTTACAACCGCACTGCCCGACTTCTTTACCGTCTCATATTGCATCAGCATGGTACGAAGCGTAAGCGCCGCCTCGGGATCCCCATAGACCCGAGCTGCTTCCGCCAACATTTCTGCCATGTCCGCTTCCACCGATGCCACTGACATACGAGCATTCTTTTCTCGATCGGCCTGAGCTTCAAGAGACATCACATCGATAAGCCCATCGGGAATAACAATGTCTCGTACTTTAACGGAAATAATATCAACTCCCCAGCCAGCTGACTCCTTCTCAATGTCAGCCTTTATCTCTTCGTCAAGTTGATCGCGGCGCAGGGCAACCTCCGCTACCGTAGAGCGACCCACCGCTTCGCGCATGGCTGTTTGGGCCAAGAATGACACGGCCGCATAGTAGTCCTCAACCTCCATACAAGCCTTTTCCGCATCCCAAACAACCCAGAACAAAACTGCGTCAATATTCACGGGAACGAGGTCGGCCGTAAGAGTCATCTCGGCACAAAAGGGCGTGGCGATGGTTCGTTGATCGACGCGAATTGTGCCATGCTCAATGATGGGGATGGTGAGGTATAACCCCGGTCCCACTACCCGCGAGAACTTGCCGAAACGCAGCACAACCACCTTTTCCCAAGAAAGGGCAATGTGAAATGTCGAGAGCGCAAGCAGGGCCACCACGGCCATGATACAAATGGTTCCCAGAGTGATAGTGCCGGTGAGATACCAACCGAGCGCCAGAACCACCAAGCACGCCAGCACAAACACCGCAATGTTGAAGATAACCGCTCCATTGCGTGATGACTTGCGCGGCACATAGGACGTAGCCGCATTCATTTCCGCCTGCTTGTCCGTAAGCGGATAGGGAGCCTCTCGACTAAAACGGCCCCCATAACGGGTCTGATCAGCTCGATGTCTTTTGCTCTCAAACGCCATAGCCATTCCTTCCTTTACGCCAGCCCATAGAACACTGACGGCATTTGGGTTACATCATAGGCCGATAGCCCGACCACACAAAGGCGAACACAGAGGCCGCCCACCAGTAAACACAGCGCAATCCACAACAACTGCGTCCGCGCGTTGCCGTGGGTTAAGAAGCGCTCAAGAATCCAGGGGACCACCAACCCGATGACCCCGATTCCACCCCAGAATAACGGAGCAAAAGGACCCACCGTAATGGCTTCTGCAGCAAACTGCGTGCCCGGAGCTATAGAAAGCCAACCCAGATACAACAGCAGTATAGCTGCCTCCACCCCAATGAGTACCCCATCGATGGTAGCAAGGGAATGAAGAGGTTGGAGATAGGGAAAGCGAGATTCGGTAAAGGCGAGTGCGATGAATGCAAGGGCCACGCCACAAGAGAGCGACGACACCAGGAAGAGCAGCGGGAGGAGAATCGTCCGAAACGCCAAGACCGACACCAGCGATTCCAGTAGAACACCGGTATATACGCAAACGACCAGTCCAAAGCCAATACCAGCCACGGCCAAAATCACCGAGACGCCGGTGGGAAGCACCACATTGTCAAGGACAGAACGGATAGTGAAGAGCAACACCACCAGAAGCACAATGGCCAAGGTCCAGGCACCCACACTCAAGGGTGAAAAGGTAGGCGAAAGGAACAGGGAGAGCAGGCGATCAGGATGCCCCACATCCACTACCAAGCAGAGGATACCCACCGATAGAACAATGAGGCAACTTGCCCAGGCGCGAGCGAAAAACTCTCCCGGAAGGAGCAAGGACCAGCGGGATGGCTGGGCTGTGCAACCGTGACAACGACCCATGATTTCAAGGAATGACAGCACTACGCACGCGCCCGCGCCGGTGCCTCCCAAGAATAAATAGCATGTGGTCAGTGCGTTAAACACGAAGCTCCATAACGTAATGTCGCAATACTTTATGACACTCGGCAGTATAGCATGGTGCCTCGAGGCCGCCCACCACAGATTGTTGTGCGTCTTAGACCCAGCCAGGGCATCGTTGAGCCTCCTCGCTTTGCAGCCCGCTCCATCACCTCGGCCGTAGTCTGCTGAGCCATCCCCTGGCTGAGTACGCCCCGACCGCAGTAACTGCCACATAAACCGATGGGACATCCTCTCCCTCGCGGTTGCGCGGGGTCAGTTTGCTAGACTGTGCACTTACACAGGCAATCACCCATGAGGTCTTAAGGAACGGAGTCCTTCCATGCAGATCACCCCTGCCGAAATCGCCGAAACCCTGGCAATGGTTAATCGCCAAAACCTGGATATTCGCACCATTACCCTAGGCCTCAATTTACGGGGTTGTGTAGACGAAGACGTGAATCGCGTCGCCCAGAAGGTCTATGACCGCATGACTCACGCAGCTGAACAGCTGGTACCTACGGCCGAAGCTCTTGAACGGGAGTTCGGCATCCCCATTGTGAACAAACGCCTGTCCGTTACCCCCATTGCTGAAGTTTGCGCTGCGGTGACCACCAACGATTTGACTCCGGTTGCCGAAGCTATGGATCGCGCCGGCCATGAAGTGGGCGTTGATTTCGTAGGAGGCTTTTCCGCCCTGGTGCAAAAGGGCGCCTCTGCCGCCGACCACAAGCTGATGGATTCTATCCCCGATGCTCTTGCTGCCACCGAACGCGTTTGCGCGTCAGTCAACGTGGGCTCCACCCGTGCGGGCATCAACATGGATGCCGTGCTCAAAATGGCCCACGTCATCAAGCAAGCCGCCGAAAAAACCGCAGATCGCAATTGCATCGGCGCGGGTAAACTCGTGGTTTTTTGCAACGCCGTGGAAGACAATCCGTTCATGGCGGGTGCCTTTCATGGCTCTGGCGAAGCCGATGCGGTGGTTAACGTCGGTGTCTCCGGTCCCGGCGTTGTGCGCGCTGTTTTGGCTGACCTACCCAAAGAGGCCGACATCACTACCGTTGCCGAGGCTATCAAAGCAACGGCCTTCAAAATTACCCGTGCGGGCGAATTAATGGCCCGCGAAGCTTCTCAGCGCCTGGGTGTTCAGCAGGGCATTCTGGACCTTTCGTTAGCCCCGACCCCTGCCGAAGGGGATTCAGTAGCCGAGATCCTCGAAGCTATTGGTGTTGGCCAATGCGGTGGTCCTGGCACCACAGCAGCCCTTGCCATGCTCAATGACGCCGTGAAAAAGGGTGGTGTTATGGCGAGCTCCTCTGTCGGTGGCCTCTCGGGCGCTTTCATCCCCGTATCAGAAGATGCTGGCATGATTCGCGCGGCCGAAGACGGTGCACTCTCCATTGAGAAGCTTGAGGCCATGACCTGTGTGTGCTCGGTGGGTCTTGACATGATTGCTATACCCGGAGACACCACCGTAGAAACTATCTTCGGCATTATTGCTGACGAGTGCGCTATCGGCATGATCAACTCCAAGACCACCGCCGTTCGTCTTATTCCCGCTATTGGCAAAAAAGTGGGTGACACTCTCGACTTTGGTGGGCTTTTGGGCTATGCCCCCGTTATGCCCGTCAATCAGTTTGCCGGCACCGTCTTCGCTCATCGCGGCGGTCGTATGCCTGCTCCGCTCAATTCGCTCAAGAACTAAAGAGTTAAGCCGGGAAGACAATCCAAAAACAGAGTTCAGCGCGGATCTCAGGGAGAGAATCCGTGCGCGTCTCATTGGGTTTCGTCCCTAGCTGCTCACAGGCGAATAGTGCTTTCGCGGGAGTGGCAATGCGCGATTCTAAGGCGTAACGTCTGCGTTCCGACCAGAACCGCCGTCTTCACCATAGACAGCTCGCACCAAGAACTCAATATTCCCTTGGGCTCCTGTAATCGAAGACTCCACTACCCCATCCACGGCAAAACCCACGGCGGTAAGCGCCTCACATACTTCTGTCACCGTGCGTTCGCGAACAGCAGGATCACGGACAATGCCACCCTCTGTTTCATCATGATGGGATTCAAACTGAGGCTTGATCAGCCCCACGAACACCGTTCCGGGAGCGGAAAGCGCCGCGATGGTGGGTGCCAGCGATGCCAAGCCAATGAAACTCACGTCTATCACAATGAACTCAAAAGGAGCACCGAGGTCCTCTGGGGCGATCTCGCGAATATTCGTCCGCTCAATAACCTGTACCCGTGGGTCCTGGCGCAACGACCAGGCCAACTGCCCATAGGCCACATCAATGGCCACAACAGAGGCAGCCCCATTTTGCAGCAAGCAATCGGTAAATCCGCCCGTCGAGGCTCCAATATCTAAACAGTGAAGGCCGCTAACGCTCTGTTGAAAGTAATCGAGCGCCCCTTGGAGTTTATAGCCTCCCCGAGAAACAAAGCTCTTGCGGCCCTTCACCAGAAGTTCCGCATCCTTGGGCACCTGAATAGCCGCACTGGTCGCGTAGACATCGTCCACGCGCACCTCATGGGCGAGTACCATACGCAATGCCTCATCGGTGCTTGCCGCCAAACCGCGTTCCACGAGCAGCTGATCCAGCCGCTGGCGCGCCGGTTTCTTGCCGGCGTTTCGAGCCGAGCTTAAGTCTCCAGGATGTTGTGAGGTGTGCTTCTTTGTTTTCATGGCTCCCCATTCTAACAGTGAGCCTAAGGTTCAACCCAGCCAGCCTTCAAACAGCCGCAGGGAAGCGGCGGCTGCGAAGAGCGCCGCTGCTTTAGAGGCGCCATCCCTCTAAAAGGCACCCGCCTCTCCGGACACCATCCCCATAGATGAGACCCTTCTCCTAAAGAAAGAAAGGCGAAAGCCCGGAAGCTCTCGCCTTTCTGTCATCTCTAGCAACTCCGCTGGGCGTTAGTCGATCTCGACAAACACATCCTTCGGAAGACCGCAAACGGGGCATACCCAATCCTCGGGAACATCTTCCCACAGGGTGCCGGGCTCTACGCCGTTGTCCGGATCGCCTAATTCTTCATCGTAAATGTAGCCACAGGGGCATTGAAACTTACGCATAATGATCTCCTTTACCACAGCTGTTCCGCGCTTTTGCGCCTTGACTCACCATAACGGTTGGCGCCTTGGAACGCTCCGCACAAAAGCGCACTGTAACGCCCATGTAACAGAACGCAACACACGAAGCCTGTGCCAGCCCGCAAGCCGCCGCAGTCCCCCTTATACCGCCATGAAGCCAGCACTCTTTCGGGAGCCTGCATAGCTTCCCGTAACCTTCAGGGGTACTACCCTACCTCACGAGCCTCGAGATACTCCGCCATCCCCTGAAGCGCCAGAAGAAATCCCTCGCTTCGTTCGCGCTCGCGGAGTTCCTCCCGAACTCCGCTTACGCCGGAATCAGGAGCTGCGCAATCTGCACAGCATTCAGGGCCGCGCCTTTGCGGATCTGATCAGCCACATTCCAGAACGCCAACCCATGGGCCACCGTAGGATCTTTACGCAGACGACCGACGTAAGCGCCATCAGTTCCCGCCAAAAGGCCCGGCATCGGATAGAGATTAGCTGCCGGATCGTCCATAACCGTGATACCAGGAGCTGCTTCAAGAGCTTCGCGCGCAGCCTCCACGGTTACCTCGTCTGCGAACTCCACGTTAATGGATTCGCCATGACAGCGAAGCACCGGTACGCGCACACAGGTAGCAGCCACTTCGATGTTGTCATCACCCATGATCTTCTTGGTTTCGACTACCATCTTCCACTCTTCTTTGGTGGAATCGTCCTCCAAGAATTTGTCGATATGAGGAATGCAGTTAAACGCAATGCGATGAGCAAACGCCTCTACCGTGAGCTCATCATCAGGCACTCCCTCAAGGAACTGTCGGGTCTGCTCATAGAGCTCAGCCATAGCAGGAGCGCCGGCACCAGAGGCTGCTTGATAAGTAGACACCACCACGCGCGTGATAGGTGCCAAATCATGAAGGGGCTTCAGCGCTGCCACCATCTGAATGGTAGAGCAATTCGGGTTCGCGATAACGCCGCTGTGCCACTGAACGTCTTGAGGGTTAACCTCGGGAACGACCAGGGGCACGTCTTCGTCCATGCGAAATGCACTGGAGTTGTCAATCATGACCGCACCCGCTTGCACTACCGCTTCTCGCATGGCTTGGGAAACATCCGATCCAGCCGAGAACAGGGCAATGTCAACGCCCTCAAAAGATTCAGGCGTCATTTCCTGGACCACCAGATCGCCCGCAGGTACATCGCCACAGCCCTCGAAGGGTACCGTTTTACCTGCTGAACGAGCACTGGCCAACGCTCGCACTTCCGATGCGGGGAAGTCAAGATCATGCAGCACATTGAGGAATTCGCGACCGACCGCTCCCGTGGCCCCTGCAACCGCCACTACCGGTCGAGCCGGCATTTCCTTTGTCCACGCCATGGTTTGTCCTTTCACCAACTGGCTTATCGAAGTTCTATTAGTAAGGCTACGTTCAACCGCAGATCTATCGGCCCTTTTTCATCTTGGCAGCAATCTCTTCTGCAGAAAGCTGAGTCTCTACAAAGACGCTGTCCGAATCCAGTCCAAAGGCGGTATGGAGGCAGCGTACTGCTTGAGCGGCTTGAGCTGCATCAACCACCATAGACAGGCGAATCGGCGACGTAGAAATCGCAAGAATGTTGATGTTGTTCTCGCCCAGCGTGGTAAAGGCACGAGCAGCCACACCGGGTGACGATTTCATGCCGGTACCCACCAAGCTGACCTTGGCAATGCTCTCATCAACAACGTATTCGCGACCACCCAAGTCGGGCATGATGCGATCCAGCGTTTCGCGCGCGCGATCCAAGTCAGCACCAGGGCAGGTGAAGGAGATGTCCGTATAGCCATCTTCAGAGATGTTTTGGATGATCATGTCAGTGTTCACCATATTGGAGGCCAGCGCCGAAAACACCTTTGCAGCCACACCAGAGGTGTCGGGCAGATGGCGCATGGTGACCTTTACTTCAGAAGTGTCGTGGGCAATACCAGTGATGACCGCTTCTTCCATATCCGGATCCTCCTTGATATAGGTGCCTTCGGCATCGGAAAATGCCGAGCGAGAATGAATAACAACATTCCACTTCCGCGCGAACTCCACTGCACGGCTTTGCAGCACGCCCGAGCCCGCGCTTGAGAGCTCCAGCATGTCGTCATAGGAAATTTGATCGAGCTTTTGCGCGCGGGGCGCCACGCGCGGGTCGGTGGTATAGACGCCATCGACATCGGAATAGATCTCGCAAACATCGGCGCCAATACCCCAAGCCACGGCAACAGCAGTCGTATCCGAACCGCCACGACCGAGCGTAGTGATATCCCCTGCCGCATCGATGCCCTGGAAGCCAGCAACTACCGGGATGGCGCCGGCCTCTAGCGCTTCCATAATGCGTTCATTGTGAACCTTGATGATTTTGGCCTGACGATGAGAGCTGTCGGTTTCAATGCCCGCTTGGCGACCCGTAAAGCTGAGCGCGCGATAGCCGAGGTTTTCAAGAGCCATAGCCAGCAATGTCATCGACACCTGCTCGCCTGTGGAAAGCAAGCGATCAAGTTCGCGCGCCGGCGGCTGAGAGCTCACGGCGCTGGCCAGTCCCATAAGTTCATCGGTCGTCTTGCCCATGGCCGATACCACCGCCACAACGGAATGCCCATCTTGACGCATACGCACCAAGCGCCGAGCTACATTCTTTATTCGTTCAGGGGAGGCAACAGAGGTGCCGCCAAACTTTGCGACAATCAAAGCCATCGGGAAACAACAGCCCCTTCATCCGCGGGTTTAAGTGAACTGTCACTATACCAAAGCTCACTAACCTCTAGGGAGCCGGCGTGTAACGAACCCGGATCCCCGCTTCTTATTCATCGCTCAACGGACTGCCGCAGCATTGTCCGGAGGTCAGATGAACGAGAAGAAAGAACTCCGATAAGCGAAGGCGGCGAACACAGCCCCAAGGCGCGCTGGTGCTGAAAGCTGGATAGCCAACCCCGAGGGATAGTGGTGCCAGGGTTAGATCGAGCGCTAGAAGTCGAGACAGGAGTCGGGGCCCTTAAATCCCAAGGCCGTCGTGCTGCTGACCCGTTTCTGCATTGGGACCATCTTCCCAATCGCCTTCAGGCACCCGGGCCATGCATACAAAGCCCACGACAAACAAGATCGCAATAGAGAGTACGCCCACTGAGGGGTTGCCCGTGATCTGCGTAAACACGCTCACCAAAAACGTTCCCATGACTGCCGCATACTTGCCAAAGATGTCGAAGAACCCGAAATACTCATTGGATCGGTCTTTCGGGATAATCTTGCCAAACTCACTGCGAGACAAAGCCTGAATGCCACCCTGGAACATGCCAACGCAGATAGCGAGAATCCAAAACTCTGTAGCACTCACAAGGAAAAATGCAGCGAACAGCGTAATGCAGAAATAGGCCCCAATAGCTATCAGCAACATGCGCTTAGTGCCAAACCGCGCCGAAAGACGACCGTAGGCAATGGCTGAGGGAAACGCCACGAACTGGGTAACTAACAGCGCCAATACCAACTGAGTGGCATCAATACCCAGGTCCGTTCCATAGCTCGTGGACATCTTGATAATGGTGTGCACGCCATCGATGTAGAAGAAGTAGGCCAGCATGAACAGACGAATGCGCTTGTTGCGCACGATCTCCTTGATGGTCTTCCCCAAGCCCTGGAACGTTGACGACAGCAGATGCGCCGAGCGTTCCTTGAAGTGGGTTTGATGCACATTGCGCACCAGCGGAATCGTAAATACAATCCACCAGAGCGCCGTGATGACAAAGGCAATCTTCATGCCAAGCATCATGTCGATGCCAATTGCTCCCCCGCCAAGCACCACCGCCAAGCAGGCAATAAACGGAATGCAAGAACCGATATAGCCCCAGGCATAGCCCGAAGAGGACACTTCGTCATAACGCTCTTCTGAGGTAGCATCAACCAAAAACGCGTCGTAGAACACCATGGAGCCGTTCAACATGACAGCGGCCAGTACATAGATCACCAAAAACAGCAGAGCGTGGGTGGGAAAGCCCAGCGCCGCACAGGCCACCGCACCCGTGCCCGCAAAACCAATGAGGAACTTTTTCTTGCAACCTTTGAGATCGGCAAGGCTTCCCAAAAACGGCATTAAGAGCGCCAGAATCAGCGACGCTACCGTTTCGGCATAACCCCAGGCCACCACTACCGACGATCCGGGTTCGGCCAACGCTGCAAAGTAGACAGGGATAAGGGCAGTCGATAACATCACAAACGCTGAGTTTCCTACATCGTAGAGTACCCAGCTGCGCTCTTGCTTTGTCAACTTGAAGGCCATGAGCTCTCTTCCCCTCAACGCTTTCTCTAACAGATGACCGCACTTGCCAATCCACCGCATCAGGAACGGCTTTGATTGAGTATGATAGCCGGAAGTGAGCGTTGCGGCGAAGCCAGAAGGCTTTGTTGCGGCCACAGAACCTACGAACCCCCTCGAAGGAGGAGTTATGCCCGCCATCATCACCCACGATACCTTCGGCCGCGATGTTTACGGTCAGCTCTATACCTTCATTGGAGGCACCAAGAATGAAACTGATGCTTTCCTTTTAGGCAACCAGGGACCCGACCCCCTGTTCTACGCAGCCGTCAATCCGCGTTTGGGTGACTGCGCCCGTCTTGGCAGCCTCATGCATGCCGAGCATACGGGACGCCTTCTGGCCTCGTTTAAGCAGGCGGTTAACCACCTGCCTGTAGACCAGCGTCCCATTGGCCGCGCCTATTGCTTGGGTTTCCTCTGTCATTATCTACTTGATTCCACCGCCCACCCTTTCATCTACGCTCAAGAATATGAGCTCTGCGACGCCGGCGAACCGGGCCTTGATCGCTCAAACGGCTCGGACGTCCATGCCGTCATCGAAAGCGAGCTCGATGAATTGGTGCTCACGGTAAAACGTCAACGCACTCTGGACGATTTCAACCCCGCCCAGGATATCCTGAAGGCATCGGATACGGTCCTCGACATTATTTCGCAGATGTATGCCTACGTAGCCCTTGATGTCTACGGGCTCATGATTCCCGCCGACGGGTTCAAGGCCGCCGTGAAGGCATTCCGCCGAGTTCAAGCTATTTTCTACTCCCCTAATGGCGTTAAACGGGCTGCTTTGGGAGCTATCGAAACAAAGCTTCGTCCTTACTCATTCATTAAAGCCATGAGCCATCGCAATACCGCCGTCACTGAAAGCGACTTCGATAATCGCGATCACAATCAGTGGGCAAATCCCTATACCGAAGAAGTGTCCACCGCGTCCTTTTTTGATCTCTACAACCAAGCGCTTACCCAGGCTGCCAGTGCTCTGAGCAACTTCGATGCTCCTTCCTTTGACGTGACTGCCGCCCGCAGCTTAACCCACGATGCCAACTTCTCGGGATGCCCCTGCGAAGCCACCATCTTAGCCGTAGAAGACTCACGGTAATCCTATGGGTGACGTAGCCATCTCCATCCCCTTTTGGCTTGAGCTTGCCGCTTGCTTGACCGGTGGTCTTTCGGGCGCCATGAGTGCGGTGCGTGCCCGCTATGACCTCACGGGTTGCTTGATCATTGCCTTTGTAACGGGATTAGGAGGCGGCATTACCCGCGACTTGCTGCTCCAAGATGTGGGAATCTACGCATTCCAAAATCCATCTCTCATTGTTTGCACCCTCATAGGTGGCATCATCGTGTTCTACTTCGGTCGGCTGGCCACCTACCTTGATCCCATCGTGGATCTCTTGGACAACACCTCGGTTGCCATCTGGGCCATCATCGGCGCAGGGAAATCTCTAAACGCAGGTTTGGGAATCATCCCCTCTATCCTGCTCGGTACCATTACCGCTATTGGTGGCGGCATCATGCGTGACGTCTTCATGAACCGCTCCCCTGAAGCGTTCCAAGCTGGCACCCTCTATGGCAGTGCGGCGGCCATCGGCTGTACCTTCTATGTGCTCATGCGCCACTTCGCTATCTTCCCCGAACTGGCGGGTCCCATTTGTGCCGTCATCGTTATTGGTATTCGCTACTGCTCATTGGCTTTTGGATGGCGCACGCGGCCGGCTCATGACTACAGCGACGCCGCTATTAAAGTGGTGGCGAAGCCTATGAAGTTCATTGCGAAAAAAGCTCACGTGCCCATTGGGAAAACCACGCGCGATCGCGGCGGCACACGCATCTCCAAGATTCGCCATCACGGCACACGCCTCTATCGACGCCTCTCGGGGCGCTGGCTCCAAGATCAAACGGCGCCAAGCTTACTCGACTCTGCTAACAGCGATGGAGCGGAAACCGATTGCGTCCATTGGGTAGACGCACCGCCCGAGGCCGATGTCCCTCCCGCAGACAAAAGCGATCGTATTTTTGTAGATCGCGAAGAACTCCACCGAATCATGGACAATGCGGCCGCCAAAAGCGCTGAACCCACAGAGCCTGCGAAGCCCGCAGATCCCTTCGAGCCTCGCTCGTAACCTGCACGCTCTGCCGCCAAGAACCCTCGCTATGGGACCGAGCATACGATCTTCTCACTAGACCCGGCATGGGAAAACTCAACCCCCTAACAAAAAAGCAAGCCCCCGCTCAGGGAGGCTTACTCAGTCATTCACTCTCTAGCGCGCTGTTGCTTTTGGAGCCGGCGTCTTAGAGGTTCTTCAACAGAATAGTGCTCATGATGTCTGCCGTGTGCTCGCAGGCATCACAGCAACGCTCCATACGAGAGTAGAGTCGCGACCATGTCATCACATACATGCCGTCCAAGTCGCTGTTAGTGAACAAATCGCGGGTAGCTTGAAGGTAGAGCGTGTCGCCCTCTTCCTCATAGGTATTAACATCCACAATGAGTTGCTTGAAGTTCTTGGACTTCTTGAAGTTCCGGAAGTCTTCCATGGCTTTATCCAACGCCTGGCAACTTGCCTTAATGAGCTCGGCAAACTTGATGGCGTTTTCCGGAATAGCCTTCACGTCATACATGTAAATGTGCTGCAGCACGTCCTCAATGTAGTCGAGGACCGTGTCCATGGCCTGAGCCAAGTCAATGATGTCTTCCCGATCAATGGGTGGCATAAAGTCGGTGGCCACGTTCTGGTAGATGTCGTGATTGATGTCATCGCCTTGGTGTTCAAACGAATGGATGCGGTCCAAAACCGGGGGCAAATCATTGGGCGTGGTATAGCCCTTCAACGTTTCAATAAGTACATCACTTTCGGATACCGCAAGCTCGGAAAGCTGCTCATAGGCTTGAAAGTAATCGTACTTAGGATGCCGGGCCATAGGTGCCTCCTTGTTAGAGCGAACAACTACAAAATGATCAGGAAAAGCTTCGCACAGACGAAACCGAGAATGCCACAGCCTGGGAACGTCAGGACCCAGGTTTTAACCATATCAATGGCAATACTCCACTTCACCGTCTTGGGGTTGCGGGCAGCTCCCACGCCCATGATGGCAGTGGTATTGGTATGAGTTGTGGAAACCGGCAGGCCACCAAAGGTAGCCACAATCAAGCTAATAACCGTGGACAGACTGGCGGCAAAGCCCTGGAATGACTCCAGTTTCACCATGTCCACGCCTACAGATTTAATGATGCGCTCTCCGCCAACTGCGGTACCAATACCCATATTGAGGGCGCAGAATACCATGAGCCACAAAGGTAGCACCATGGTGTTAACGTCAGTATGCATGCCCGCCGCAAGCGTAATGGCCAGGACGAAAATACTCATGAACTTCTGTCCGTCTTGAGCGCCATGCATGAATGCAACGCCAGCGCCGGTGAAGATCTGCGCCACGCGGAAGAAGCGATTTGCCTTCTGGCGATTCACGTTACGACAGAAATGGCCAATGACCTTATAGATCAGCCAACCTGCGCCAAAACCCATCAGGGTTGAGAGCAAGATGCCGTAAATAACCTTGATCCACTCAGCCCAGTTGATGGCATCAAAGCCACCCTGCACAGCAATAGCGGCGCCCGTAAGGCCTGCAATGAGTGAATGAGATTGAGAGGTGGGAATGCCAAACCACCAGGCCGTAGCACCCCACACAATGATGGCCACCATCGCCGCCATCAGCGCCACAAGGGCTTGTTGGGAGTTACCACCAAAATCCACCATCGAGAAAATGGTGGAAGCAACTGCGGTGGATACCAAGGAAATGAGTAAGAGCCCAAAGAAGTTGCAAATAGCAGCCATAATGATGGCACTACGCGGTCGCATGGCACGGGTGGAGACCGCCGTGGCAATTGCATTGGGCGCATCAGTTGCTCCGTTGACGACAATGACGCCAATATTCAGAAGAGCAACCACAACCAATACGGGGTTCGACATTAACTCCGTAAAGAACATCGCAAGATCGATGGTCAAGGACATCCCCTATCGACGTTTCCCGGATCGCAAGAGCCTCTACTCCAGGCAAATGCGAAAACGTATAAAGTGTAAACGAACTACCCATATTTAATCGCAACGTTCGCAGTTATTCCGGATATGGAACAGGATTGTTGACTTGATGGCAGTCCACCCAAGGAAAAAAACAGCCTCCGAATCGCGAAGGTCGGAGGCTGTAACAAACAAGGAAAAATTACAGTTCGTCGGGCTCATCGCCGAAGCGAGCAAACACCCGACGGCGCTCCGCTCCGATCGTAGTAAGTTCACCATGACCGGGCAAAACCGCCGTATCGTCAGGGAGAGCCGCCAGCTTTTTCATGGAAGCAGCCATGTCTTCCATGGAACCGCCTTCGAAGTCCGTGCGTCCCACCGATCCTGCGAATAGTGTGTCACCCGAAAGTAAGACCGGCAGGCCGCCCTCGTGATTCCCAAACTGAGGAATGTTGAACAGACAGATAGAGCCCTTGGAGTGCCCCGGCGTGGCAATCACTTTCCACGCCATGTTGCCCACGGCTACTACGTTGCCATGGCTCAGCTTCACGTCTACCGGGCAGGGTTCAGACACTTCCGACACGCCTACCGGCCGCGGATCTTCAATATAGGGGGCATCTTCTGCTGAGGCATAGACCGTAGCACCGGTGGCCGCTCGCAAGGCAGCTGCAGCCCCCGTGTGGTCGTTGTGATAGTGGGTCAGAACGATACCGTCCAGATGACGATCCTTAAGAGCCGCCAGGACAATTTCCGGCTCGCAGGTAGGATCCACCACAAAGGTGCCATGACCATCAGAAACGATATATACGTTGTTCTGGAGTGGACCCATGATCAGGTATTCCACGTCCACACACAACCCACCAACCTCATAGAGGCTTCTCATAACCAGATTCCTTTCTTACGAGCCCTCAGGCCACCGAGGAACGCACGCACCCCGCCTGTAAGGCTAGTTCTCTTTCTTGGCAGACCCGCTGTTGGGCAGCATGCGGCGGGCATCAAACACGCCCTCCACTTCCCCTAAGCGCTTGAGCGTGCGATCAATGACCGCAAGATCCGACGCTTGGAACAAGAAGCGCATTTCCACCATCATGTCCCGATGGGTCGTGGAAGATGACGAAAGCACATTTACGCCCATATCCGACAAAACCCGCGTTACGTCCAAGAGCAAGTTCATGCGATCGAGGGCTTCCACAATGATTTCCACTTTATAGGAAGTGTTCTTCGCCGGCGTTCCTTCCCAAGAAACGTCAATAATACGTTCCGGTTCGCGCTTCAGATCGATGGCATTGGGGCAGTCAGCCCGATGGACTGAAACGCCACGGCCGCGCGTCACAAAGCCAATAATGTCGTCACCCGGCACCGGATTGCAGCAACGCGACAAACGCACGAGCACGTCGTCAACGCCTTTCACCACAATGCCCTGGGACGAATGGGTCTCATGATGCTTGGGCCGCTTCACCGAAGTGAGCATAGGCGCCATCACGCCCGTGGCATTGCCTGTCATACCCATCTGAGGCTTTGACGCTTCTTCGGTACCTTTGTCGACCAAGATCTTGAGCAGTCGGTTGGCCACATGCTGGGCGCTTTCTTTGCCCGTACCAATTTGTACCAGCATGTCGTCGGCGTCTTTGAAGCCCATGGCTTCCGCCACCGAACGCATAGCCCGCAGCGACTGAGCGCTGGAGATGCCAATACCGTGCTTGCGCATTTCGCGAGCCAAGCGATCGCGACCAAACTGCAAATCGTCTGAGCGGCTCACCTTGGAAAAATAAGAACGGATCTTGCTTCGCGCCGAAGGAGTTTTGACCAGATTAATCCAGTCCCGTGAAGGAGTGGCGCTTTTCTGAGTCAGAATCTCTACACGATCCCCCACTTGCAATTCGTAACTCAACGGCACAATGGAGCCATTAACTTTAGCACCGACGCAGTGATTACCCACCTCGGTGTGAATGGCATAGGCAAAGTCCACCGGCGTTGCCCCTGCCCGCAAGCTCATCACTTCGCCTTTGGGGGTAAACACAAACACCTCGGTGTTATCCAGGTCCATCTTCAGGGACTTCAAAAACTCCCGGGAGTCTTCGGTTTCGTCTTGCCAGTCCACCATCTCGCGCAGCCAGGCCAACTGCTGGTCCAACGCATCGGAGGCTTTTTTGCCGCCGGATTCTTTGTAGCGCCAGTGAGCAGCCACGCCATACTCGCTGGTCCGATGCATCTCTTCGGTACGAATCTGCACCTCCAGCGGACGCCCCGCCGGGCCGATAACGGTGGTGTGCAAGCTTTGATACATGTTGAACTTCGGCATAGCAATGTAGTCTTTGAAGCGGCCGGGCATGGGATGCCACAGCGCATGGACTGCACCAAGAGCCGAGTAACAATCTTTAAGCGACTTTACGATAATGCGAACCGCAATCAGGTCATAGATTTCTGAGAAACCTTTGCCCTTCTTCGTCATCTTCTGATAGATGGAATAGAGATGCTTCGGGCGTCCAGCAATTTGGGCGTCGATGTTCACCTTATCCATCTCTTCATGAAGCACTTCGATGATGTTGGCCAGGTAGGCTTCGCGCTCGGCCCGCGATTCGGTCACCATGCGACCTACCTGCTTATATTTATTGGGCTCCAAGTAGAAAAAGGACAGGTCCTCAAGTTCCCACTTGATGGAATTAATACCCAAGCGGTGAGCTATAGGAGCATAGATCTCCAGCGTCTCCCGGGCTTTGAAAATGCGACGATCTTCTCGAAGCGCGGCGAGGGTGCGCATATTGTGCAGTCGGTCAGCCAGCTTAATCACGATGACGCGAATGTCTTGACTCATAGCCACAAACATTTTGCGAATGGTGGCGGCCTGTTCATCGGTAAGGTTTTCCACCTCGATGCGCGTAATCTTGGTAACCCCTTCGACCAGGGTGCGCACCGCCGGACCAAATTCCTGCTCGACCTCTTCGGCGGTCACCTTGGTATCTTCCACTGTATCGTGAAGCAGAGCAGCACAAATGGTTTCCGCATCCATACGCAGATCGGCCAGGATAATGCTGACCTCAATGGGATGCACAATAAACGGCTCCCCCGATTTGCGGCATTGCCCCTTATGGGCGGCATTGGCAAACTCAAAGGCCCGGGCAAGCATGGCCTCATCTTCTTCAGAAAGATAAGCCGAGGTTAGAGACTGTAATTCCGCAAATCGCTCTTCCGGCGTCTTGGTACGATGATCATCATGCTCTTCTCCCCGAAGAGAATGCTCGGCCACGTAGGGGCGCCCAAGCAGTGCATCTACCGTTTGTTTTACTGCCACTCCTTCAGGCACGTGACCCAAAAGCGGCTCTTCATTCGACAAAACGCCGTCAGCGCGAGGATTAGGATTCTTCTCTGCGCCCATGACGCATCACTCCCCTATCGTTAGACGCCAAAACCCGGCCCCGTTGGCGGATGGGGCACAATGGGATGACAGACCCGAATTTGCAAGGTTTGAGGATCGCACTCAAGCGCCCAGGAACAGAATTGCGCGAAACCCTGGCGCTCCCCCAGCCCCTCCGCATAGCGAATGCTGTCAGTAAGCTGAACCTTTGGTGCCCCCTCATTAATGCGAAACGCCCAGCATTCCGCCGCATTATTATACGAAACCCGCATTTCGATGAGACCTAATTCCCGAAAGACTGCCAGCCCACAGGTTGCAGCGGCTCCGGTA
The DNA here is from genome assembly GCA_910587945.1 of uncultured Parvibacter sp. Taxonomy (GTDB): domain Bacteria; phylum Actinomycetota; class Coriobacteriia; order Coriobacteriales; family Eggerthellaceae; genus CAJUNI01. The sequence goes on along the minus strand of CAJUNI010000008.1, from coordinate 18,908 downwards.
AATTCCTGAGAGGAGGACCCTTGGGGGCGCAGCGCGTTGGCATCGACCGAAATCCAGGCGCCGGGTTGCTGACGCTGAAGGGCGCGCAAGTGACGATAGAGCGACGCCATGCAGTCGTGATCAGGAGTGGTATTTGCCAAGATTTGCTCATTGATAGAGGCATCGGAGCGACCATAGAGCAGATGCACCGTAGCGGGAAGGCCATCGCGACCAGCACGGCCTGCCATCTGGTTAAACTCCACCTCATTAAAGGGCATGTGATAGAGCACTCCGTGGCGAATATCGGGGATATCGACTCCTTCGCCAAAGGCAGAAGTGGCCACCAGCACCAGAATATCGCCTTGACGGAACAGCCGCTCAATACGAGAGCGTTCGGCGCGGGTAAGGCCCGCATTGTAGAACCCAATGAACGGCGCCATCTGAGGTACGCGACGGCGCAACTGTCGCGCCAACATGACCGACTGCTCCCGCGAGTTAACGTAGATGACCGTTTTTTCACCCCGGGCAACCAAAGAAGCCAGATATTCATCTTTGCCGCGAATACCCCGCTGGTCATCCAAGTACAAATTGGTGCGCGGCGTTTCATCCACAATGCGCTCTTGGACCGGCAAAACCGCGGTGATGTCTGAGGTAATTTCTGAGGGAGCCGTGGCTGTGACCGCCAACACCTCGCGCGCTCCCAGCTCATGGGCAATGGCGCCGAGTTGATTATAGGAAGGCCGCTGACCTGCGTGAGCCAGCCCAATGTGGTGAGCTTCATCGACCACCATAAAGCCAATACGCTGGCTTGCGCCCAGCTCCTTGGCATGGAATTCCAAGAACTCGGGGGTCGTAAGCACAATATCGATAGTGCCTTCTCCCACCCCTTGATAGACCTCTTGACGCTCTTCCGGGTTGGATTCGCCCGTAAGCACCGCACAAACCAAGCCAAAGGCTTCAAAGGCTTTCTTGATGTGATAGGCCTGATCCGCAATGAGTGCCCGCAGAGGGTACACAAACACGCTGGCCAGGCCATCGGCCAGAGCGCGCTTGGCTGCGTGCACCTGGAAAATCAACGACTTCCCGCGGCCTGTGGCCATAATGGCCAAGACAGAATGACCTTCATTGAGGCTGTCCAAAACCGCCTTTTGGGAAGCGTGGAGCCGTCCCTCTGGGCCGATGATCGCGTGCACCAATGCTTCTTCAAGGCCGGCCGGATTCTCTGCTGCCAGAGCTTGCCACCGCCGACGGTTCTCCTGACGTTGCTGATAGACCGCCGCCTTTTCTGCATCTTGAGTTTCTGGATTGGACGGCCCCTCATCGGCAAAGAGCCGAGAGAAGAACTCAGCACACTCATGGTCCAGGCACGCCTCAAGGGCACCACAACACCGGGTAACCGAAAGCTCTTGCACCATGGCCTTCACGTTGCTACGCCCGCGCCATTCGTCCACCTGGACCGAGAACGCCGCATTAACCACGCATTCGGTATCCAGCAGATCTTCGATGGTGCCGCAATGGAACATGATGCCATTGACGAGAGCCCGGCCATCCGTGAGTGTGCAGGAGAAATGGTTCTTGTCAGCCCCTACCGGGCGCTTATTAATAAGCGAGATGTTGCTGGCCATATAGACCGGCACCGGATTCTCTTGACCAAACGGCGCCAACTTGTCCAGCATCTCGACCGCCGGCAACGTGAGCTCCGAAAGCTGGACCTTCGCGTCAATCTCAATCATGGGATGGAAATCATCCTCAGGCAATTTCAAGAGCCACTCGTTCAAGCGCCGCGTAAATTCGGGAAGATTCTTAGCGGGAAGCGTCACACCAACCGCCGCTTCGTGACCACCAAACCGGGTAAGCAAATCCGCCGTAGACTCCACAGCAGCAAACAGATTGACTGAGCCCACACTGCGGCCAGAACCCCGGGCTTCGTCCCCTTCGATGGTAAAGAGCAGCGACGGAACCCCATAGATATTTACCAGGCGACTGGCCACAATACCCTTCACGCCTTCGTGCCAACCTTGGCCCGACACCACCAGCACACGCTCACCGTCATAGGTTTGTTCGGCTTGCTCTTTGGCTACCACCGAAAGCTCGGCCTCAATGGCGCGTCGGCTGTTGTTTACTTCCTCGAGTTTTTGAGCCAGCAGTAAGGCGTCTGGATAGTTGTCGCACATGAGCAGGTCTAAGGCCGGCTGCGCATCCCCCATACGGCCCGCTGCGTTAAGCCGTGGCACCAAAGAGAAGCTCAAGTTTGAAGCCGTAAGCGGGCCCGTCACGCCACAGGTAGCAATGAGTGCGGCAATGCAGGGGCGCGGATCTTGGTTGATGCGCTCAATACCTTCAGCCACAAGTGCCCGGTTTTCGCCCCGCATGGGCATAAGATCCGCCACGGTTCCCAACGTGGCAAAATCGGTATAGGAGCGCCACAAATGAGGATAGCCGCGACGGGCTCCCAAAATTTGCACCAGCTTAAGCGCCACCCCGACGCCAGCCAAAATAGAGCTTTCGCAATCGGGCCGCATCTTGGGGTCTGCCACCGGCACCCCTACCGGCACCGAGTCGGAGGCTTCGTGGTGATCGGTCACCGCGACTGCCATACCTAACTCCGTAAGCTTTGCCGCTTCGTTTTTGCAGGAAATGCCGCAGTCTACCGTCACCACCACATCGGGGTTCAAGGTTTGCAAGCGCTCGATAGAAGCATCGGTAATGCCATAGCCCTCGTCAAAGCGCTTCGGAATAAACGGCGTGGCTTTACCCCCAAGAGCCCGAATACCGCGGGTAAGTACCGTGGTGGCAGAAATGCCATCCAGGTCAAAGTCGCCGTAGACCACCACATGAAGGCGTTCATCTAAGGCCTTTTCCAGCAAATCAGCCACAGCCGATAAGCCATCGATGTCATAGGGATTCAACCAATCCCGATCCAGCGATGGGGTCATGAACTGGCGCGCTTTTTCGGGCGTATCCACCCCGCGCGATACTAAGGTGGCGGCTACAAACCGCGGCAAGTCCAAAGCAGTACACAACTGCTCTACGGCTTGCGGGTCTGCGCCGTGGATATGAAACTGAGCGGGCATCGTTACAACAACCTAACATACGTGATTCTCTTGTTCTTTCGGGTTTATTCTCTCACAAAGCGGGGGCGCTTCTGGCCCATTGGTGGTACTCTTCACGGGTTTTCAGAAATAGCCCACGGCTTACCCCGTTCTGAAGCTATTTCTTCTGAGGGTTTAGTATGGTGTTAGCTCACCGCAACCTGTTTTAGGAGTGATTATTATGGCCAATTGTCTTGTTGCTCAATCCGGTGGCCCCACTGCCGTTATCAATGCCAGTCTTGCGGGTGTCATCCGCGCAAACCAGTTAAACGCGCTCTACGATAAAGTCTACGGTGGCATCAATGGTGTGGAGGGCGTGCTTGAGGGCAAGCTCTACGACCTGACCGATCTCCCGGGTGCCGAAATTGAACTGCTCAAGCAAACTCCCTCTTCTGCCTTGGGCACCTGCCGCTACAAGCTCAAGCGAGGCAATGACGCCGACTTCGAGCGACTGAGCGAAGTCATGGAAGCTCACAACATTGACACCATGTTCTATATCGGCGGCAATGACTCTATGGATACCGTGGACGCCCTGTCCGAGTGGGCTGCCAATCGCGGCTCTCATCTGCGGTTTATCGGCATTCCGAAGACCGTCGACAATGACTTGGTGCCGGTGGATCACTGCCCTGGCTTCCCGTCGGCAGCCAAACTTGCCTGCCAGATTACCCACGCAACGCGCCTTGACTACGACGCCTACACGCGCCCCGAAGTCTTTGTCCTGGAAACCATGGGTCGCGATGCCGGTTGGCTTGCCGCTAGTTGCTGTACCACCGGCGATGTGGACTTGCTGGTGTTGCCGGAAGTGGACTTCGACAAAGAGGCGTTCCTGACCCAGGTTCAAAAGAAAATGGATGAGTCGGGCGAATGCTATATCGTCGTTTCCGAAGGCGCCCATTACGCGAACGGTAGCTACATTTCTGCGGGAGAAAGCGCTAACGATGGCTTTGCCCATGCCGTCCTTGGTGGTGCCGCACAAACGCTGAAGTCCATGATTGTGGATGCCGGCATTGCGCCCCGTGGAGTGGTGCAAGACCTGTCTCGTGCCGCCCGCTCCTCCAACTTCTGCCAGAGTTTGGTGGACGTTACCGAAGCCTACGAACTGGGATTGAGCGCCCATATGCGCTCCGCTGACCCGCAGTTCACTGGCATGGTGGTAGGGGTTCGTCGTGGCGAAGCTCCTGATGGTGGCTACAACGCCGAATACTTTGCCGGCCGCGCTTCAGAGTTTGCAAACTACGTGCGCACCTTCCCCGCCGAGTGGATTTTGCCCGACTACCAAGGCATCACCGAAGAGGCCCTGGCCTACTTCCGGCCCCTCATTGCTGGCGAACCGAAGCTACTCTATGCCAACGGCATGCCCGCGACTATCACGCCCTTCAATCGGCGCTAAGGCGGCTTAGGCGCGCAACTGTTCGAGCGTTATTCAAAACCCCGGAGCATCCATCAGGGCGCGCCGGGGTTTTCTCTTGCATGGTGGTTGTTACGAACTAGCGGAATACCTCGATGAGCTGCCGCGTCCACTGGAACGCGACCAGAACTCGGACAAGTACTAGCGGTTATCCACTTTCTCGGGGTACAGATCGTGGTGGCTCAGGCGCTCCCAGGCCACCTCTTCCCAGCGTGTACCTGGGCGTCCATAGTTGCAATAAGGATCAATAGAAATACCCCCGCGCGGCGTGAACTTTCCCCACACCTCAATGTATTTGGGATCCATAAGCGCAATCAGGTCCTTCATGATGATGTTGACGCAATCCTCGTGGAAATCCCCGTGATTGCGGAAGCTAAACAGATAGAGCTTCAGGCTTTTGGATTCCACCATGCGAACATCGGGCACGTAGGAAATATAGATAGTGGCGAAATCGGGCTGGCCCGTAATGGGGCACAGGCTCGTGAACTCAGGACAATTGAATTTGACGAAGTAGTCGTTGTCCGGGTGCTTGTTGATAAACGTCTCCAACATTTCCGGAGCGTAGTTGTCCGGATAGACCGTCCCTTGAGACCCAAGCGAAGTCAAACCTTCTTGCTCGCGAGTTCCTTCCGTAGATACAGATTCATTAGCGTTCATTGCGCGGTACCTTTCTTTGGCGTGCAGCTGGGCACGGACAGGAGCAGCCTTGCAACAGACCACCGTCCGAGGCGTTGAGAACTACGGCGTCCCTAGATGTTCCGTAAGGACGTTCTATTTTATGAAGAGCCTCATTCTAGCGTTACTCCCCCTCTGGCATTCCCAGTGGCATAAATTCCCCAAAGGAGAAGAGGGCGAAGTGGTGCTCTTGATTCGTGGCGAGAAGCGTCGCCGAGTGTGCTTGGCAGCCGCCTCCACCCTATTCCACCCCTATGGATCTTTCGGCACCATCGTTGCGTTACATAAACCAGCGAAAAAGGATGTCAGGATGGAATATGGCTATGCGCGGGTCTCGACCAAAGAACAAAACCTTGCACGACAACTCGATGCCCTTTACGGTCTTGGGCTCAACAAGCAGCAAATCTTTACCGATAAGGCCAGTGGTCGCAACTTTAAACGACCCGCCTATCAACGACTCTTGCGAAGGCTTAAGCCTGGCGACGTGCTTTTCGTCAAATCTATCGACCGGCTAGGACGCAACTACGAGGAAATCCTTGAGGAGTGGCGTCGGATTACTAGTAGGAAGAGCGCTCATATTGTCATTTTGGATATGCCGCTCCTGGATACAAGGATCGACAAAGGCGGCCTTACCGGGGTTCTGATCACCGATATTGTGCTGCAGCTCCTCTCCTACGTCGCGCAGGTGGAACGTGAAAATATCAAGCAGCGGCAGGCAGAAGGCATTGCGTCAGCAAAAGCGCGCGGCGTAAGTTTCGGCCGCCCTCGTATTCAGCGCCCGCCCTGCTATGGAGAAGTCAAGCAAGCCTTTCAAGAAGGAATTCTTACTCGCAAAGAAGCGGCAGCTCAGCTTGGCATAAGCACAACTACATTTGATACCTGGAGAAAGAATGATCGACAAGGCGAATTACTGAGACTTGAACCACCAAGCAGCTAAGTCGTTTTAAGGCCGAGGCCTGCCGAAAACGCAGAGAATATTGTGAGGCCCTCTCGGGGATTACGCGCCTTACCGCATCATGAATGAACTCCCAATAAACCTTAATCTTAGCGTTTGATGGCGCACGGTACAAACAACCTCTAGGATATTGGGACCTGCGCCAAACCGCATCGCTTCTTGAAAGCGAGCGGCCGTGTCAGACCAGGTCAAATCTAAACAACGCGTCGCCGACCATGGCGAGGTGTTTACTAACGAGCGCGAAGTAAACGCCATGCTCGACTTGGTCAAGCAAGAGACCGAGCGCATAGATTCCCGCTTCCTTGAACCTGCCTGTGGTAATGGCAATTTTCTGGCTGAAATCATCCGACGAAAGCTCGCCGTAGTTACCTCCCGCTACCACAAGAACCCGCGGGACTGGGAGCGAAATGCGTTTATTGCCACAGCAAGTATTTACGGGGTAGAGCTCCTGGCCGACAACGCCGCCGAATGCCGCGACCGACTATTCGGCATCATCGCTCGCGAGCACCTGAAAGCAGTCCAAAACCAGGCGGACCCGCGTTTCCTCGAGGCCATCAATTTCGTTTTAGAACGCAACATCCTCAACGGCGATGCCCTCACGCTGCTGGACGCCGAGGGCAACCCTATCATCTTTTCCGAATGGTCTATTGCTACCGGCGACAAAGTGAAGCGCCGTGACTTTCGTCTTGATGAGCTGCTCGAAGGCAACGTCGAACAGGAAGAGACGCTCTCACTGTTCGGCGATATTGCCGAAGACGGCAGCGTTCGTCCACGCAGCGAGTGGGAATTCGACGAAGAGACCCAGGCTTTCATCCCCAAGCCCATAACTGAATATCCGCTCATCAGCTTTTACGAGGTGATGCATTGTGAGTGACCTCTTTGCCGCCACCTACAATCCTGATGTTCTAAGCTGTCTGGCCAACCTCTCTAACGACGAGGTGTTTACGCCCCCTGAAGTGGTCAATCAAATGCTTGATCTGCTTCCGGAAGAGATCTGGCATGACCGGGAAGCCACCTTCCTTGACCCTGCATGCAAATCCGGCGTGTTCTTGCGCGAAATTGCCAAGCGGCTCATTGAGGCCCAACTGCCTAGTTACGAATCCATCGCCTACAAGATCAACGAGAAGCAAAGGGACGGAGAAGAGCTTAACGAGGATGACATTGCCTTCCAACAGGCGCTGGAAGACGTCTGTGAACACGTTTTCAAGAAGCAGCTCTTCGGCATAGCTATCACCGAGCTCACGAGCCTACTCTCCCGTCGCAGCGTGTACTGCAGCAAATACCCTCAGTGCGAATATGCCGTCGTGCAGTTCGACAACGCCGAAGGTAATATCGACTACCGCCACATGCAGCACACCTGGAAAAACGGGAGGTGTGTGCATTGCGGCGCTTCAGAAGGCGAATACAACCGCGAAGAAGGTAAAGAATCCTACGCCTACGAATTCATCCACCTTGACAATCCCGAAGAGGTTTTCAACATGAAGTTTGACGTAATCATTGGGAACCCGCCGTACCAGATTGGATCGAAAACCAAAGAGGAGAGCAACGATTCCGCCGAGAAGGTCGCACGATCCAACAGAAACCGGGATATGCCAATTTACAACCTGTTTGTAGAGCAGGCAAAAAAGCTAAATCCTCATTATCTATGCATGATTATTCCCAGCCGATGGATGGCAGGTGGCTTGGGACTATCCGATTTTCGAAAAACCATGCTCTCAGATCGACACATGCGTAACTTGGTCGATTATCCGGTTTCGAGCGAGGTGTTCAATGGGGTGGAGGTAAAGGGAGGAATTTGCTATTTCCTGTGGGACAGAGACTACGAAGGCCCTTGCGAGACGAAAAGATTAAGGGAAGGCGAAGAGAGCACTTCCGTCACACGTTATCTCGACGAATATGACATTCTAGTCAGAGACGGACGAAGCCTTCCGATTTTGCAAAAGGTTCTATCGTGTTCAGAAAAATCTATGACCGACCTTTTGTCGGTTGATAAAGAGTTTGGATGGACATCAAACTTTGACGACTTCAGCAAGAGTAAAACTAACGGCATACCCATTATCTACAACCGGAAAGGCAAGCGCCTGAAAGGCTGGATTGACCAATCCAAAATCAAAAAAAGCGCCCACTTGGTTGATAGCTGGAAGATCATGGTTCCCCAGGCCGGGTCAGACGGCGGCCAAAAAATTCCCGATAGGGTGCTAGGGTCTCCCTTTGTTGTAGAACCACCCTCGGTTTGCACCCAAACCTATCTGTTTTTTAGCGCCGGCTCGAAAGAAGAGGCTGAGAACGTTCTTTCATATATCCAAACAAAATTTTTTCGCTTTCTTGTTTCGTTAAGAAAAATAACCCAACACGCTACCCATTCGACTTACACATGGGTCCCAATCCAGGACTTCTCGAAGCCTTGGACCGATGAAGAGCTCTACGAAAAATACGGCATCACCGAAGAAGAACAGGCGTTTATCGATTCGCTCATTAAGCCTATGGACCTTGGTGACTAGCCATGGTTAAGCAAGATTTCTTCCCTCAAAAGCCAGACGCCAACCCCATCATCTACGGCTTCACGGAACCCCATAATCCTGAGCTCAAAGGGCTCATAAAGGTCGGCTACACGACGCGTACTATCGAAGAGCGCATGCGCGAGCATTACCCTACGCTCAAGCCCGGTTCCAAGCCCTATGAGGTTGTTTTTCTTGAACCCGCTGTACGCTCAGACGGAACTTCATTCCCTGATCATGATGTTCATAAGAAGCTGAAACGCTACGGCCATCGCAAGGTGCGCGACTCGTCGGGCAAAGTGACCAAGTGGATTCCCTGCACAGTCGACAACGTTCGAACTGCTTGGCTCTCCGTTCGTGATCGCACGAATTACGAAGAGCGTCGCACCCAGAGCTTCTCCATGCGTCCCGAGCAACAGCAAGCCGTGGAGAAAACCTTCTCCTACTACGATTCCGTAGAAAAGGAGAGCCCCCAGCGTGCCCCTAAGTTTCTTTGGAACGCCAAGATGCGTTTTGGTAAAACCTTCGCCGCTTATCAGCTTGCCAAACGCATGAATACCCAGCGCGTACTGGTGCTCACGTTCAAACCTGCAACTCAAGCAGCCTGGCATGATGACTTAATGACCCATGTCGATTTCGAAGGATGGCAATTCGTCACCCGAGAAGGTATGCCATTCGAAGAAGCCGACCCCAACCGACCTATTGTTTGCTTTGGTAGCTTCCAAGACTTCATGGGGCGTGACCCTAAAACAGGCGGTATTAAACCCCGTAACGAATGGGTTCATTTGACCGATTGGGACTTGGTGATTTTTGACGAATACCACTTTGGCG
>CAJUNI010000008.1:0-9460 GCA_910587945.1 uncultured Parvibacter sp. | reverse complement strand
ACTTTGGCGCCTGGAACGAAAATTCTAAAAATCTTTTCGCCCAGGAAGATGACGACGAGCTCAACACCACCGAAGAGGTAATCACCACTGCCTCGGAGACCCGCCTCAACGACATGGCGGAATATGACGAGACCTATCTTCCTATAACCACCAAGCACTATCTGTTCCTATCGGGGACTCCGTTCCGAGCCCTTGCTTCCGGCGAATTCATTGAAGAACAAATCTTCAACTGGACCTACTCCGACGAGCAAGCAGCGAAAGAAGCCTGGCCTCGGGAGCATCCCAACACACCAAACCCCTATGCGTCCTTACCTCGCATGGTTATGCTTACCTACAAAATGCCTGATGAGATCATCGATATTGCTCGTGGCGGTGAGTTTGACTCCTTTGATTTGAATATATTTTTCGAAGCCAAAGGTGAAGGAGCTGAAGCGGAATTCGTTCTAAAATCCTATGTGCAAAAATGGCTTGACTTGATGCGCGGCGCCTATTTGCCCCAAGCCCAAAACGATCTGATGCTCGGCCGCGAGAAACCCGCTCTCCCCTATTCCGATACACGCTTGCTCAACGTGCTCAATCACACAGCTTGGTTCCTCCCCAGGGTGAATTCCTGCTACGCCATGAGGAACTTACTGGCTGAACCCCAAAATACGTTCTTCCACGACTACACCGTGAACGTAGCCGCTGGTATCGAAGCCGGGACTGGTCTTGCAGCACTTGAGCGTGTGCAAGACACGATGCAAGATCCCCTCCATTCCAAAACCATTACGCTCACCTGCGGAAAGCTAACGACTGGCGTGACCATAAAACCTTGGACCGGCATCTTCATGCTCACCAACATGAAAAGCCCCGAGACTTATTTCCAGGCAGCGTTTCGCGTCCAAAGCCCCTGGACGGTCAAAAATGATCACAACGAGGAAGAGATTATTAAGCAAGAATGCTACGTGTTTGACTTTGCCCTCGACCGCTCGCTGCGCATGATTTCCGACTATAGCTGCCGACTTTCTACCGCCAATGTGAGTCCGGAGCAAAAGGTGGGCGAATTCATCGACTTTTTGCCTGTGCTTGCCTACGACGGGGCAACCATGAAAGAAGTGAGCGCCTCGGAAATCCTGGACATTGCTATGGCAGGTACATCAGCCACGCTACTTGCTCGACGATGGGAAAGCGCGTTGTTGGTGAATGTAGACAACCAGACACTCTCTCGCATCCTGGCCAACCAAAATGCCTTGGACGCCCTCATGAACATCGAGGGATTCCGCAGTCTCAACAAAGACATCGAGACCATCATCAACAAATCCGAAGCAGTCAAAAAAGCAAAAAAGCAAGCCGCTGAAGAAGATCGCGAATTGACAAAGAAAGAAAAGAAAGAACTCTCCGAAGCTGAGAAGGAGTACAAGACCAAGCGCAAAGAGATCCAAGAAAAGCTAATTAAGTTCGCCACACGCATTCCGGTATTCATGTATTTGACTGATTATCGGGAAGAGACCCTCCGCGACGTTATCACTCAGCTTGAACCGGGACTGTTCCGCAAGGTTACCGGTCTTACGGTACAAGACTTCGAGCTTCTGGTTTCGTTAGGCGTGTTCAACAACGATCTGATGAACGATGCCGTATATAAGTTCCGTCGCTATGAAGATGCCAGCCTCTCTTATACCGGCATCAATAAGCATCGCGGAAAGCACGTCGGTCTATTCGATACCGCTTTGAGTGAAATTGATTACCTTGAAATGGCGCGCCAAGAATCCTTGGTACTCCCCACCGGACTCGACAAGCAAAAGCCCTCCGTAGCAATCGCGACCCGCCAGACTTCTTCTACCGAAGATAAGCCGCAGAATCGGAATCACAGCAAAACCCAAGAAGCTTTAAACCAAAGCCAAATTCGCGAAGTTTCAAAGCAACCGAGCGAACCTTCTCCCGCGGTAGTACCTCCCGTAACACCCGCAGATACTCCTTCAGAAAAGGACAATGATTGGGTCATTGAGTACTTGGAGGGCAAGGGTATCTCTTATGTCGACAAACGCGAGAAAGGCGGGAGCCTCTGGGCTGTAGGAGGACGCGAGCTTGTGCGTCCGATGGCAGAACTCGAAAAGCGCGGCGCAAAATTTAGATACAAGGAAGGCGGCGGTCGCGTGACCAAAGGTCGTGATGCCTGGTGGATAAAGTAAGCAACCTTTTTAGAGCGCTTTGACCAGCGTCTTGATTCCGCGCAGCAGAGAACTCGCCAGTCTCTCATTGAAGATCACTGGCGGATCTTCTTTTATTTGCCCTCTATTCGCGGACGATGGTCTCTTCGGCAATGATGTCTCCCGTCACGGAGAAGGTGATCACCCGGGCAGGAATATCACGGCCGGAAGCCTCCAAAGCACCCAAGGCTGCCCGCTCAAGACCACCACAACAGGGCACTTCCATGCGCGCAATAGTGAGCGCCGTTATGTCATTGGAAGACAGAATAGCCGTCAGTTTCTCCAGATAGCTTCCTTCATCCAGCTTGGGGCAGCCAATGATAGTGACGTTTTGTCCCATCAAGCGCTGATGGAAATCAGCACAGGCAAAGGCCGTGCAATCAGCAGCTACCAGGAGGCCATTACCCTGATAATAGGGAGCTTGCACCGGCATCAACTTAATCTGCACCGGCCACTGATTCAGACAACTCTGGGCAGGCGAAGCCAGTGATGGCTCCACCACTTCCCCATCGGGAGTAGCCGCTACCGTAGCGCTTACCTCCTGGAAGCCACCCGCTGAAGCAGCCTCAGCCTTCCGAGCCGCCAGATGAGCCGCCACGGCGTCGGCATCATAGGCTTCAGCTTCCCGCTCCACAAAGGTAATGGCTCCGGTCGGGCACGCCGGCAAGCAATCGCCGAGTCCGTCGCAGTAGTCATCACGAAGCAGCCGCGCTTTGCCATCTACGAGCCCAATGGCTCCTTCATGGCAGGCGTCCACACAAAGCCGGCAACCCGTGCAGGCATCTTCATCAATCTCAATAATGGTGCGTTTCATGGCGCATCCTTTCAGTGGAACTATCGCAAACCGCAGCAAACCAAAGCCTCGCTTGGGTGCGGTCTTTTCTGTGAGCGAAATTACAGTCAGTCTTTGGACAGTCTGGCACAACTTAGAGTCTGCAACGCCCGACTCCAGCCATTGGATACGACCTGGTCAAAGAGTTGTCACTTTACCTCAGAAGCAGCGGATCTGTGGTGCCATTCGCCTCGAACGCCTTCTGGCGATCCAGGCAGGTAGCGCACTGACCACAGGGAACCTCGCCGCCCTCGTAGCAGGACCAGGTAAGCTCATAGGGCACGCCTAATGCCAAGCCTGCGCGCACAATAGCAGCCTTATCCTCGGAAACAAAGGGTGCTTCAAGCCGCAATGCACCGCCCGTACCCAACGAAATAGATGCAGCCATGGCATCCACAAACTCTGGGGAACAATCCGGGTAAGCCTCGCCCGCCCAGTCATCATGATGAGCGCCATACATCACCACCGAACAATCCAACGACAACGCCATAGAGGCCGCCGCCGACAGGAACAGACCATTACGAAACGGCACATAGGTATCCACCGTGGCAGCCTCGGTTTGGGCCTGTTGCTCGGCATAAGTGCCATGAGGAATGGATGCTTCCGAGTGCTCCAACAACGAGCATTGACTATCGGCAAAAATGGCTCCCAAGTCCAGAAAGCGCTGTTCAACGCCATAGTGGGCACACACCTGGCGCGCTGCTTCAATTTCCTTGTCATGGCGCTGCCCATAGAAAATGGACAAGCTATAGACGTTGTCTGCACCATAGGTATTCACGGCCTGAGCCAACAGCGTTGTGGAATCCACCCCGCCCGAGCACAACACTAATGCTTTTTCTGCCACTATTCGTCCCTTCCGCCTCTGACGGCTAGACCCCTTTGTCTACCCCGGGCCAAATAATCTTGTGTAATTGCAACGACAGCCGCCACTGGACCAGTTGGTGCTCTAAAAGATAATCCACCACTGCAGCGGGACTAATGGCATCCCAGACCGGACTCACGAGGACGGCGCAACGCTCAGTGAGATCACAGTGCTCAACCACCGCTCGGGCCTGATCCAAGTCCTCCTCTGAGGCCACCACAAACTTCACGGCATCGCTAGGCTGCAAGAGGTCATAGTTCTCAGGAATCATGGCACGTGCAGCTGCGGCTCCTGCCCCGGGTAACTTACAGTCCAGAGTGAAGACTAGCGTACCGGGTAGGCCCTGTTCGGCAGCGTGGCGACGCACCGACGCGAGCTCGTCCAACGCCACAGCGCCGTTGGTTTCAATCTCGACGCGCAGGGCATGAGGCTCTTCCTGGGCCAGCAAAAGCGTTACCAACCGCGGCAGTTCAGGCTGCAGCAACGGCTCGCCCCCAGTGAGGGTTACGGCAGTGACTCCCGCCTGTTGCACCCATTCTGTCAGCGCCTCCGCGGATTCCCAGGAAACCGACGACGCCCCGGGCTCTACCGGAGTGGTAGCCCACTGGGTGTCGCACCAGGCGCAGTGCAAATTGCACCCTTGGAAGCGAATGAATGCCGCCGGACAGCCCGCCGCCAAGCCTTCGCCATTAACGCTGAGAAATTTCTCCGCTATAGGAAAGAGCGCCGTGTCTGTGCCTGCCCGCGCAGCGTCAACCAGGGGCGCTTCAACAGCTCCCGCCGCTTCAGACTCCTCTAGCATGCAGGCCTCTTCCTCGACCGCAACTTCTCCAGCGGGAACGCAGGACCGATCGCTCATGAACGATCTTTCCGATAGAACGCACAGTTGGTGGGGGTTTCGTACACATCCACCTGAGCTACCGGCAGGTTCTGTTTCGCTAGCGCATCGAAGAACCACTTGGCCAGGTTCTCGGCCGTGGTACGAAACGGCATGGTGTAGAGGGCGAAGCCTTCGCGCTCAAGGCAAGCCAGCGTATCCGGAGCCAGTGACCCTTCTTCGATAATGAAGTGATGATCCAGGCTCTCAGTCAACGCGCGCAATGCCTGCTTGAAGTCGCCAAAGTCTACGACCATGTCTTTGCAGGTGCCCTGTGTTTGGAGCTCTTCCACTTCCAAATAGGCCACCACACGCCAACGATGACCGTGAAGGTTTTCGCACTTGCCGTGATAGTCCGTTAAAAAATGCGAGGCATCAAAGCTGCTCTCGGTTTTCAATCCATACATAGGTGTCCTTTCGTCGGGGCAATTATAGGGCGAACTTCAGCGCATCCACGGCATTAACAGAGAAGGTGTTCCAACGGCGCGAAACCCGCAGCCGAAGCGGACACATCTGTCCCTAGAACAGCGCATCAAAGGGAGCGGTCACCAGCGGTTCGCATTCGCCCCGGGTGAGCTCGGTCAGCTTGAGCAAAAACGGCGCTTCTTCCCCTTCAAGCAGTCGGAAGGTTAAAAGCACCTGCTCGGCAAAATTGCTCTCCATGAGCTTGGCCGAACAAGCTTCAGCTGTGCGCACCACCGATTCGTAGAGGCTATAGGGCACCTCCAGCACCACATCCACGCAGCGCGACACCGCCACCACCGACGCTGCCTTAATGGCTGCCCGAGCAGTATCGCCATAGGCGCGCACCAAACCGCCGGTGCCCAGCAAGATGCCGCCAAAATAGCGGGTCGTAACTATAGCCACGTCTTCCAGCTCCGCATGCTGTAAGGCCTCAAGCGTAGGCATTCCCGCAGTTTTAGCGGGCTCACCATCATCGGTATAGCGAATGCGGCCGCCGCGCAGAATGTAGGCGTAGACGTTGTGGCGCGCCATGCGATGCTCCGCTTTCACACCCGCAATGAAGTCGAGTGCTTCCTCTTCGGTCGTCACGGGCGCAATCTGGCCGATAAAGCGACTCTTCTTCTCCACCAATTCGGCCGTGGCCGGAGCGGCTATGGTTTTATAGCTGGCCACCTGCTACTCCCCCAGGGTTTCAGCCGCTTCAAGCCATTCCAACTCGAGGGTCTCAATGGACTGTTCGAAGTCGGCAATTTCTTCCTGGAGTGCGGTGAGTGTAAGGTAGTCCGACGGATCCGCTTCCGCCATCTCTTGGCGCTTCGCCTCGATTTTTCCTTTGAGGGTTTCCATCTTCTTCTCGTTCGATGCCATCAGCTTGCGCAACGTGCGTTGCTCGCCACCGCTCAATGAACTGGGTGCTGATCCCGCAGTATCTTTCGTTTCCGATGACGGTTCCGCCCCATCATCACCCTTAGACTCAAGCCCGACCAGGCTATTAAACCGATCCCGCGATGCCGCACGCCCCTCATCGAGCACCGCTCCATCGGTGAGCACTAAGTACTCCTCAACACCCCCGGGCAGATGGCGAATTTTACCGTCCAGAATGGCAAACTGATGGTCAGTAACGCGCTCCATCAGATAGCGATCATGGGTTACCAGCAAAAGCGTTCCCGGCCAGCCGTCCAACAGGTCTTCTACGGCGGCTAGCATGTCGGTATCCAGGTCGTTACCCGGTTCGTCGAGAATGAGTACGTTCGGCTCATCCAGCAAGATGAGCATAAGTGCCAAACGTCGTTTCTGACCGCCGGACAGATCACAAACCGGCTCATTCAAATCCGCATGAGAAAAGCCCAGTCGCTCCAGCAACTGCGCCGGCGTCATTTCCTTGCCGTCCAGCATCATGCGCCGGTTGTAGCGTCCAATCACCTGGCGCACCCGGTCATTGCCGAAGGCCCGCAACTCATCCAGGTGCTGCGAAAGCACTGCAAAGCGCACCGTTTTGCCAATCTTTACCGAGCCATGAGTGAGCGGCTGCAGCCCCTGAATTGTGCGCAACAGCGTGGTCTTACCAGCTCCGTTAGCGCCCACAATGCCATAACGGTCTCCCGGACCAATAATCCAATCTACCTGGTCTAGGATCACGCGATCGTCAAAGGCAACGCTCACCTGGTTCAGGTCCACCACCTGCTTGCCCAGTCGCGCCATAGCCATACGCTTGAGTTCAATTTCATTGCGCAGTGGAGGAACGTCGGCAATCAATGCCTGAGCTGCCGCCACATGGAACTTCGGCTTTGTAGCTCGCGCTCGCGCACCGCGTGAAAGCCAGGCAAGCTCACGCCGAAGTTGATTTTGGCGCTTCTGTTCTGCTTGAGCGGCCAGACGATCCCGCTCTACGCGCTGCATAATGTAGGCGGAAAATCCCCCTTCAAAGGGGTCGATTTCGCCATCATGCACTTCCCACATGGCGGTGCAGACTTCGTCCAAAAACCAGCGATCGTGGGTAACCACCAGCAACGCCCCGACACCCGGCTTCCACCGTTCTTTCAGGTGCTCAGCCAGCCAGGTAATGGCCCGTACGTCCAAGTGGTTGGTGGGCTCGTCCAGCATGAGGACATCCCAATCCCCGGCCAAAAGGCGCGCGAGGTCAACACGACGGCGCTGGCCGCCTGAGAGCTCGCCAATAACGCCTTCCCAGGGAATATCGCGCAAAAGACCATCGATGATGGCGCGAATGCGCTGATCGGCAGCCCATTCGTATTCTGGCTTATCCCCTACCACCGATTGCCGGACTGTTTGGGAATCCTCTAGATCATCGGTTTGGCCCAATACTCCCACACGAACCCCGCGGGTGCGAATCACCCGACCCTCATCGGGCTCAACGGCGCCCGACAACAGGCCTAACAAGGTAGATTTGCCATCCCCGTTGCGGCCCACAATACCAATGCGGTCGCCTTCGTCCACCCCCAAGGAAAGCTCCTCGAAGATGGTCTTTGTGGGGTACTCTACGCGGGCTTTCTCGCAACCAAGAAGAAATGCCATGAAGAAGCCTACCGTTTCATTATTCACTCAGCAACGGGACGGACCTTCATCGCTGATATAGCGGACCCGTCGTCGTTCCGTCTAATTCTTACGAACCAAGATAACCGATGCGCCAAGTACCGCAATCGACAAGAGCGCCGAAAGTCCAAAAGCCCACTGAAAGCAAATCTCGGCCCCGAAGGCAGCACTAGCCGAAAGGGATACCAAATACATCATGGCTGCCGTTCCAAACGAAGCGCAAGCCTGACGCACTGTGGCGCAAAACGCGCTGCCATCCATAACCAAGGGCCGCGGCAAATCGGAAAGGCCCCAGGAACTCAGCGGGCCGATGAGTGAGCTCACCCCAAAGCCACGAACGGTCTGCATAAGGGTAAGCAGCCAGAGCGGCGTCGTTTCATTCACAAAAGCCATCGAAAGCGCTCCCACCGCCAAACAGAGGGTGCCGCCAATAACCACAATGCGCGTCCCAAAGCGGTCCGCCAAAATGCCCGAAACCGGATTCAGGATAAGGGCGAAAATGGTAGCCGGGATAAAGACCATACCCGCTTCCAGCGCCGAGCCACCCCCCACTTGGGCCACCCACAAAGGAATAATGAGCGTAATGCCCATGAAGGACGCGAACAGCCCATTGAGAATCCAAAAGGATACGTTGTAGCGGCGCGACTGGAAGATGTCCAGGTTAATCAGCGGATCTGACACCCTGCGCTGGCGGCGAATAAAAGCAATCAAGCACAGAATGCCTACTATCAAAGGCGCCCAAACCAACGGATGAGAAAGCGAAAGCGATGCCGCTTCGGTCAAACCCAGCAAAAGCCCCCCGAAGCCAAAGGTAGAAAGTAAGAACGACCAAACATCGAGGGCCGCCGGCAATGCGGGTCGCGGTTTTGACGGCACCAGAGCGAAAGTGGCCACAATAAGCAGCGCCAGCAACACCGAAAGCAACACAAAGAAACTGCGCCAGCCGAGCGAATCCACCATGGCGCCCCCAATGAGAGGGCCAATGTTGGGGGCAAATCCCATGGCGATGCCCGCAATACCCATGGCGGTGGCATGCTGGTGCGGCGGGAACTGGGTAACCGCAATGGCTTGAAGCAGCGGCAAGGTAATGCCTGAGGCGATAGCCTGAAGAATACGACCTAGAAAAAGCACCCAAAAACTGGGCGCCACCATGGCCACGAACGAGCCCACTAAGAAAATGGCCAGCGCGCCGTAGGTCAACTGCTTCGTAGTGAACTTTTGCGAAAGATAGGTCACCACCGGTACCGTGATTCCCATGCCCAGCATGTAAATCGTGGTCAGCCACTGGCCCACTTCCGGTCCCACAGCAAACGTGGCCACAACTCCACCCATCATGGCATTCATGACGGTTTGAGTGAGCGACCCTAAGACGGTGGCCAGCACCACAATGGCAAACAGGGCGTAGATATGCCCCTTCTCCGTTAATTTCGGCATCTGTGTACGCCCCCTTCTCTTCAAATTCCCTTGCAGGGACCGGAAAGCCTCCGTCGCTTTCCCTGGTCGCCCGCGTCCTACAAACCAACGCCGTCCAGTAACTTAAACACAGCCCCGGAGTCCGGGGCTGTGAGTGAGATTAATTGAACTGCTGTTGCGTCTTTTCGAGACCGTGATCCATAAGGTAGAGCACCGCTTCAGCTCCCTTTGACACCGCCGCCTCAAAATCTTCCTTGGCTTCGCGCTTGGGC
>CAJUNI010000007.1 GCA_910587945.1 uncultured Parvibacter sp. | reverse complement strand
CGAGATCGACGTCTCAAATATCGAACTGCCTACGCAGCTAAATAGCCATTTAGCTATCCGGTTCGATCTTCTCTTCGGCAAATTTGATAGTCACCCAGCCGGTTCACCAAGATATCAATTCCATAATTTCCGTCACAATGCGACAGGTATCCTGAAGAGACAGATCGCCGACATAGGGATACCTTTTTGCGTATGAAGACCAATGACTTAGCATGGCGGAATCACTTGCCACCTGTTCCATCACCTTACGGCAGTTATTCGTTGCAGAGAGCGAGCCTCGCTTAGTTGCTGTCGCCGTAAGTGCCTCTTTAAGCAAACGAAGATCAACCGTGTCTTTTCTCGCCATCCAAAGGGTATAGATATTTCGCTCTCACAGGAGTACCTCCAGGTAATTGCGAATTTTTCTCTCAACACCTAATGCGGATGCGTACTCTATTAGCTTCTGGATGTTCTTACTATTGCTTTTGACATACTGCCGCATCGCGGGATTGAGTACTTGCACATCTATGTTTTGCCGCCCGCGCAACATATCGCAAAGCGTTCGCTCGAGATCATACGCCCTAACCTGATCTCCATAAGGCGTTTCCAGAATGGTTAGTCCAAGGTTTAAAACGTCATCTGCGCAAGTGCGAACCTCAATACCCGCCTCTCGCGCCTTGGTCGCCCGGTATGAGCGAGGGAAAGTCATAGAAAGCTTAAAGGGGATGCGATCGGTGTACCCTAGAAGATAGAGCGCAGCATCGTCCGAGTAAACACCCTTGGGGAAGCGAAGTTGGGTGGCGAGGAACTCATCTTCCCAGGTATCTGCTAAGCAGTAGACACCGCGCTGCAGCCGATTAAGCTCACCGGCTCTCACCAGATCAGAAATCCGAGCGCGAGGAATCCCAGCTTCTACGACCTGAGTCGTAGTAACTAGACCTCCCTGCGCTTTCGCTAATTCGAGGATGTCTTGCATAACGATCGCCCACCTATCAATAGTCCATATCGACTTAATGTTATAGAATTTTCAGTCGATTCGGACATACTCTACAAGACAGCCGGTACCGTGTTTAGTCGACTTCTAGACCCAAAAAACGAGTATTTGGTATCAGTAAATCCAATGAGCGTACCCCGCTCCCCACCCCTACTCCGCCAACAATATACCGAGCTTCTTTACGAACTCCGCCGACTGATAGAGGTCCATCTTTGCGCCCTTGAGCTCAGCCATGGATTCAGAAACTACGAGGCCATCAATTCGGCACGTCGACAGGTCCACGCCCATCAAGCTCGTGCGGAAGAACGCCGCACCCACCAGGTTGCAATCCTGGAACCGCCCTTGAGAAATCTGCATCTCGCCCATATCCGCTGACGACAAGTCGCAGGCTACAAAGGCGACACTCTTCCATCTTGAACGGGCAAAGGAGGACAGCGATAGATTGCTGTCTTTTATCATCACATTGTCGAAGAGACCCTCTGTAAAAGATGCGCCTATCAGCTTGCAGTTTCTGAACTCACACCGGGTAAACCCCGTTGAAGCAAGCGACGAATTCGAAAAATCGCAGTTCTCAAAAATCGTGTCCTGAAATGAGGATCCATCGAAGTCGCAACCAAGAAACGTCGCACCCGAAAATAGTGTCTTTAGAACCTGCAACCCGGAAAGGTCTGCACCCTCACAGCAATGAGACTTGAGTACCGATAGCTCTATAGCGCTTTCCCTCTCCAGGGGCTCAACGACCGCCCTCAAGTTTGCAGCCTCATCGAGCCGCGGCTTTACTGGCGGCTTCTTGGGCGAAGCCTTCTCGAATTGCTCTTTAATCATGCTCGTCAGTATCATTAGGCCTTCTAGGGAGTGAGAAGTAGGCCAGATGCGTTGGAGAAACACCAAGCGCCACTCTGAACTTCAGCTCTTTTCGTCTGTTTGAACTGTTGCAAATTCTACGACAGTTCAATCCCTTGAGGCGTCCTACTCCTCTTTTGGGGCTTTGATACTACGCTTAACATTGGCTCCTGCGTCACGGTCGGACAACACATCTGCTTCACAACTTCTTTTAATTTGACGCATGAGCATCCGCTCTTCAGCTTGCGCATCCCACACGGCCTTAAATTCAGGATCTCGAAGGGATTGCTCCAAATGCTTCCTGAAATCGTTCATCTCTGCTCCCCCAATCATCGCGAATACTCTTTACCCGAGCGACCTCCTTTGAAGGTGCCCTATACGTTTTCTCCACTAATTCATGCGTAAAAAGTACTCGCTTGCCAATAACAAAGACATGGAGAGCGCAAGCAGTGTGACTTGTTGGGTCTCCCTGCTAGCGTTTTTACAAGAAGTCCACTTCGTATTTTCAGTTCTTTGACTGAAGAGTGGAACTATCCTTTTTCGATTTGTCCAAATGTTTCAACGACAATAGTATCTAACCGAGATGCAATCTCGCTGAACTCGGTGTCGAGGCACAGGGCTTTGCATCCGAGCCGATATCCACCGTCATCCCAATACTCGCTTAATTGGCGCTCAGACGTTCCGGCATAGACCAACATTGCAGAAACGTTTTCGGACGAGCCAGTATGGGCGGCATAGTAGTAGATCTGCCGAATATGGTCAGCTGACATGATCTCCTTGTCGAAGTTCATCGAGAAAATCCTCCCGTAGCATTTCGCATCAATGACGAGGGTCTTCTCTCCGCTAGACAGCACAACATCCGTGAACATCGACGGCACGAAAGCCGGCGCGCCCTCGCCGGGACGTATCGGCGTTTGACCCGTTACCTTTAGCGCTGGGTAATGGCGCTTGAAGTAATTCAGCACGAAGTTCTCGAATAGCGCGCTGAACCACTGCTTGTCATCGAACGCAGCGACCAGACGATCGTCGCTCTGAGGATCCATAAGCTGTTGCTGGATAACCAGATAGCATACGTTCATAAGCAGCTCGTAACTGCGGTTATTGCGATGGTATCTCAACTCAGACCAACGGATGCTGGAAGGATCGGTTATGGTCGACACCCTCTGCATATACGCCATCGCCCCATGAAGGCGCCTCCGACGCTCATTCTGCACACCCGCTCTTCCAATAAGGACCAAGATACTCGTCTTGAGGATGCGATTCAGTAGAGTATCCTCGTCATATTCGTCATAGTCATAGGCGGCAAGCGGCTGGTGTGCCATTTCGAGCTTCATCGTTTGTCGCATGTCTACACGGCCCTTGATACGCCATCCTTCTTCGCGCGCCGTCCTGTAATCCCTCTCAAATCCTCTCTTCCTTTGCGTTTCTACGCCAATGAGAAGGATAGCCGCGAGCAAATCGTCCATTCCGCAGAACTCTTCGGAACCTATGCGCTCGTAATCCCTCACGTCCAAGGCGCGAAAGGCATAGGACATGAGATAGAAGACATTTCTGACAAGAACGGTCTTGGGCTTTGTTTCCAATGCGGTCTTAGGCATTCTGCAAAGCCGCCCTTAGCTTTTCGATCTTCTCCGTTGCGGTGTCAGGCGCATCGAACCAGTACTCTCGAATGAGTGGAACTAACTCGAACTCAATAACGTCCTTAAGGTTCTCTTCCATAACCTCTCCGTCGAAGCAGAGATAGCTATGTCCGATGCGGAAGCCAGAGCCGAACGCCGGATCACTCTCGATTTCATCGTTCAACTTTTCGACGGCTCTTGCCAGCGCTATCAATCCATCGCTCCCGGTGTTTTCCATATAATGCTCGAACTGCTCGTTTCCGAATGCCGGGTCCATCTCGAAGAACGCGAAGCGACGACGCAGCGCGTAGTCGATGAGAGCCAATCCCCGGTCTGCTGTGTTCATCATTCCAATCAGGTACAGATTCGATGGAACTCTCACGGTCCTGCCAAGAATCGAGAGCTTGATGGACTCATCCCTGTGGCCCGATTCGATGAGCATGAGAAGCTCGCCGAACACTTTTGAGATATTCGCTCGATTGATCTCATCGATGATAAAGAACCACGGTCTTCCTTCTGGATCCTGAGCCGCCTTGTCGCAGAAGCGCAGAAACTCACCAGGTATCGGCTCAAAGCCGCCGTCCTCTGCCGGTCTATAGCCAGCCATCATATCGTCATAGGTAGTATTTTGGTGAAACTGGACGCAGCAAATACGATTATCATCCTCCTCTCCCATGAAATCCCATGCGAGCCTTCTTGCGCAGTATGTTTTCCCGGTTCCAGGAGCTCCTTGAAGGATAAGATTCTTCTTTCTGCCGAGCACCCGCTTCATCGTCTCAAGATCTTCTTTGGATACATACACGTCACTGAGAAACTGCTCGTCTGTATAGGGCTTTGCCTTTTCGGTAGGCGATATCGGTGCATCGTCGCTTGCCAATTCCAATACCCTCTGGAACTCTTCCTCGGTAAGAGCAAACAAGCTACCGTTGGGGTTCTTCATGAACTGTGACTGACTTAGAAGCTCATCATCTTTGATGGTTGAGTAAGGGATTGGCTCCACAAGGTCCTTGAGTTTCCTGAAATACAGGTTCTTTTCGTCCGTGTCACGAGATATTTCACAGATCGCAACGACCTTCTTAGTGGGAGTGGCCTCATACCCGATTACCAAGTCGCCCTCTTTTGCCGCTATAAAGTTGGAGTGGATACGTCTTGGTGTGCCGGTTTTGGTAAAAACCGTATATGTCTGCTCTGCACCAGGCTCTATGTTGGAGAAAGACCAGATCTTTGGACTGGCATTTAGCCACCAATAAGACTTTTCCGAAGATTCGCACTCTTCTGCAGAATTCGCGAGCTCCGGAGTCGGCTGCGGAGAATAATCGTCGATTCCTGGCCACCACGACTCGTCTTCTCGATCGATCTCCCCTTGAGAAAGGGAGTCGAGCTCGCTCGCCTTAACGGATGTCCATTCGGTTAACTCGTAAAGGGTCTTTTGGTTGAACGTACCGTCAATGCCAAACCCATCCATCTCAATCCAGTCGACATCCCTGATGCAATGGTACGGTTCGCGACTCTCCTCGTATCTAAAATCAGACTTCACGACACCGCAGCCAACTACTTGCTTAGTACCTCTTCGCGCCCAGATGATATCGCCAGGTTTTAGCTCATTAACAAAGGCCCATATGGAACTCGTATCCTGTCTCGGGTCTGAACCCCCGTATGCCTCGATTAGAGCCTCACTCAATTCCTTCTTCTTTTTGAACCTGGAAGGATCGCCTATCTTGTCCCAGCCAATTCCCATGATTCCGGCATCCCTGAACTCCTGCCAGTACACGGCTTGTCCTCCAGGTGCATAGGCCCAGTTCTTTGCTGTTCCCCAGCTTGCGTAGAAGACGATATCCTGCACCAGCATGTGATGCGAGGAATCAGCCCTGCGTTGGTCTTCGGTAAGAAGTCTGTCGCTCTTCCGCACCAAGCCCCTTCGTCTTGTAAACAGATAGTCGAGTATGACATCACAAAGGGACTCGAACGACTCGACCTTCTGATGCTTGTTCTTCGGGACCTGAGCACCGACGTGCGCAGCGAAGCTTTCATAAGATCGAGTCTTATATATGTAGTGCTCGTCATCCTGCGCTAAGGCAAGGTAAACACTCATGGCGTGAGAATCTTGAAAATGCTTGTTTGCTGCGTGCTCACCACGCTCTCGTCGTACCTCATTGAGGGCTGCAAGCTGTTCGTCCATCTCGGCTGAGAACCTACTCATCCTCTCACCAAGCGGGATGCTGCTATCCATCAGCATTTTGAGCGATGCGCGTACTGCGTTTGGATTGTTATCCACAAAGATCTCAAGCATTCCTCTCGCAAAGTACCTACCACCTGTCAGCAGGTTACCGGTTTTCGACAGCGACTCGCAAAGCATCGCATGGAAGTCGTCTGCATCAATATCCCAGTGGTCTTGGAACTGCCTAAGCGCCTCCCATTTGTAGACTTCTCTACTCCTTAGGGATTTCAACCGGTCCTCATACTGATCGAGGATTGATACAAGCGCAGACCAATTAAGCACCTCCACATCCAACTCCGGAACATCATCATCCCAAAGCTCATCAAGTTCGATGTCACATCGTGTTAGAAGAGGCTGCCAGTCCTTATTCTCACGGCAGGCTTTTTGCTCGTCGACCAATATGTCTTGGTCGGACCGCGTGTCTTGAGGATTAGCCTTCCTGTAGTAGTCGATGAAGCCTGGGCCAGGAACCTGGTTTTTGTTTACAACCAGTGAAGATAGGCAAGGCACATTACTTTCAATGCAGTAATCCTGAATTCTACCTAGTGGCGCGTTGAAGCCCATATGAGGGTTGATCTTTCGGCCGGAGTTACGCTCGATTATCTTAGACAATTCACCATAGGTCACCGTCTCATTTCCCTCATTCAGGGCAAGTGAGATCCCTCTCAGGATATCTTTGTCAATCTCCGCTACCTTTTCCATATGATTGTGCACCTTTCCTTCGATGCAATGTGATGAGAATAACCCGGTGCTATCTTCATCCAATGAAGTCTTGATAGATTCAATGCTTCTTTTAAGCGTTTTTACTTGTTGACGCCACGAGGTGCGCGATGCTTAGAAACCTCGCTGCTCCAAACGTTTCTAGGAACTGTTTCATATATTTTCTCATAGAAATATAGAAGCCCCACCTAAGCAGGGCTCCTTTTCGCATACTCCGCGATTCTCAAGATTTATAGCTGAGGCATTTTCTGGAAATCTGGTGCTACAGCTTTTCCGCTTGCGCCGATATGTATCGACAAAGCAAACAGGCCAGACGGATTAACCATCTGGCCTGCGAACTAATTTGGTCGCGGGGGCTGGATTTGAACCAACGACCTCCGGGTTATGAGCGGTCTTGAATGAACGTAATGTAAGTACGATTATGTGTCTGAACTGGTGTTTTGCGCTAAGCCTATCACATAGATTGCGGTGCATTTGGGCATGTTTTCGTGCCCATCTGCACCGCATCTGCACCGACTTTGGGTGTCCGTTTCAACTGAATTTCGAAGGATTTTCAGTAGATTCGGACAGGTTTATTTCTTGTCGATACTCTTACGTTTCGCTTGCTTTAACCAGTTCTTCTTGAACGAACCGATGCCACCGAAGAACTTGTCGTAAGTTCCGCCATTTTCCTTGGCTGCATACTTCACAGCAGCAAGCTCAATAGTGCAGAGGTAGTCGGCAACCTGGGCAAGCCTGTATTCGGTCATAGTCGTCTTTTTGCGAATTACAGCTTGTTGAGAAAGACAAGAGGAGATTGCGCCATAAAGCGCTTGCCTTACGAGCTTCTGCCCATTGTCGTAATAGACTTTCACCTTGTCGAAGTCTTGAAAGAACTCCAAGTGGTCGTTGAATAGAGCTATTAGATCACGTTCAATATGTTGGGCAAGAGCTTCAGCATCGTTATGTTCTCTATGCTTATAAACGAACGTTGCGTACTGGATTGGTAGACGCTGCACAAGCACGTTAAAGGAATACAGAAGCTTTTTTCGTAGACTCAAGCTCAAGTCCGTATATCCCTCGTGACCATTCAGCAAAGGCTCGGAATGAAAAGGTATGTTGGGAAGATCAGCCGCCGCCAAAGATTGTTCGTAGGCGTTTATCTTGTCGGTAATCTTGTTTGCCTGATTGTGAATAACAGCAGTCAAAAGGAAATATCGCGCATGCGTGCTCTTGTCGCCACTTTCATCTATAAAGACAGAGAGCTCTTTCATCGCTACATTCCTCCAAATATAAAAGATGCCGGGGGATAAGCCCCCGGCGCTTGGAGGTAGCTTATTCAGCCACCAAATACTTTATAACATGGGGCAATCAATCTATCAAGCGCTAAGTCAATCCATAACTGTTCTGAATTCAACGACTATTTTAAGCAATTATATTATGCCCTATGTTTGAATCTACTCAGCCGTGACCGTATTGTTCTGAAGATATTCGCACAATTGATCAATCAGATAATTGCGCATCTTTGAGCCGACATCAACTTGCGAGAGAATCTCCGCGAGGTCTTCGTTCCATTTCTTCACCTGTTCTCTGTGCTCATGTTCCACCAGTACGCCTTCACGGTTCATTCGAACAATTGCATTCCAGAGCTCGTGAATTGAAACGACATTGGCGGCCTTAACATACCGCCCGAATTCGTCAGGGTTAATCGCGGTCAGACCAATCGGATCTGAGCCAAACCAAGCGTCAGCATTATGTGCTATTTGCAAACCAGCCTCTTCGTCGGGAGCACTTACATCGGTCATCATGCGTGAATATGCTTCATCCTCAAACTGACGAAGAGCCATTTTGCGCAAGCTATCTATTTCGTCGAGCCGATTAACGTCATCGACGTGAACTACTTGCCAAGCAATTTGATCTTCATTAATGGCGCTTCTTGCAAAAGAAGAATTCTTCATCAACAGACGTTCAGATGCTTGAACAGCATGCTCATAATCTGGCAGTGATGCAATTCCTATCAATCTCAAGAGATTGATAGCGTGTAGAAGGTTGGGGATATTCGAGATGTCCATTTCACCGGAATCAAGCGCTTCTAAGATTGCATTTAGAAATGTCTTCCCCTCCTCATCCTCGAATGCACGGCCACGAATCGAATTAATCGCAGCAAGAGCCACTTGCTCTTTATACGACTGAGGATGGAATCTTTCAGCAAACCGAACGAGGTCGCTGTTCACTTCATTGACATCAGGCCTTATGCCTTCGTCAATAAAGGCTTTAAGGAACTTGAGGGCACTGTACTTTGCTCGGTTTTCGTCGAATTCATCCCAAGCTATCCAAGCTGGCTCACCTGGCTTCACGAACTCCGCACCATCTGAAGCACATAGCGCTATATACGTAACATCCTTCAAGGTATCTTTTTGTATTGCAATATCCGTCTCGTCATTTTTAAAAAACTCGCATTGCGCCATCGTATCAAGCAAAGGCTCGAAATGAATCAGCCGTCTTGCGTTACATTTCCCAGTGAGACGTTGAGCTGAAATAACTTGCTCTTCAACATTGAGGCGCTGAGGGAATGCTTCTATGCTTTCTGCAAGAATATGGTCAACCAACTCAGCGGGATCTGGCTTAAACTCCAGCCTGTCCCATACCAGCTTCTCAGTTATATCTGCGGGAACCACGTCACCGCTGTTAGCGATAAGCAACACTTTATGACCATGCTCTTCTACTAGACGGCATAAAGCAGAGAACAGGGCCTCATCAAATTCTTGATTGTCTCCGTCTTGCTCTTTGCTATGAGCTAATGAGAAAGCCCTGCGCTCTAAATCGTCGATAACAATTAGAGACCTTTTCGGAAGCATTAATGATAAAAAAGCGCTATCGCTCAATGAGGGCAATACCCCAGACGCTTTGCCAACCTTTTTCGTTATCTTTTTCAGAAAACCTAGGCCTGATTTCCTTGCCTCGTTCAGAAGCTTTTTTCTTTTAGAGCCATCGGGAAGCTCTTCAATGCTTGCTAATTCATTAATGTAAGCAGTCGCTATTCGCTCCATTAACTCATCTGGAGTAGTAAAACCGGCAGCTGTTGTGTAGATTACAGCTGCAGAATCATCAAGTCCTTCAAGGTAAGCTTTTAGGTCATTGCGAACAAAATAACTTTTTCCCGATCCCCACTCTCCATATAAAAGCATTGCATGATGCGACTTAGCTGGTTTAAGGTACTCGACTATTCGTTGTTTTATCTCATCATTATTCGAAATTTCAACATCTCCAAAAACATGAAAAAATGCGCTCATTAGCAGTCTTCTAGCATACGACCTAACTTAACCCTTTGAACCTCTCCAAGAACGCTTTCAATCGAGCGATGACTCGATCTTTCAATTTGGAGTACTGACCATCAGGTGCAAATCGGCTCGGCTTGTAGTTCATGAGGCTCGTGATGTTCGTGCCAGTCGCCTCGATCTCTCCGTCGGCAAAGGCCTTGCTCACGAAAGCCTCCGTAGCAGCTTCGTCCAAATTCTCTTCCTCTACGATCGCAGAAAGCTCTCGCTGCTTCGCCTCGGCTATGTAACGCTCCCAATCAGCTGTCACGTCGTCGCTTGATTCCAACCCATCGATAAAAGCATCGATGAGATCCTTCTTGTTGCGAAGCTCGTAGCTCGACTTGATGGCGCGTTCGATATCGGCGATGAGAAGCTTGTCCTTGCAATGGCCGTCGTGGTACTTCTGCACGAGCATCAAGATGTAGTCGATGTTGATGTCCACCTGCTTCAGCAATTCGATCTCGAAGACTAAGTCGTCATTGATAAGGGTAGACTCCTCGCCCTGTGGACGCCACTTGTTGTGAAGGTCTTGGTAGATGCTCCTGTAGTCCTGCTCGTCGCGTGGCGACAGCGTATCATCGGCAGCAAAACCATCAAATGAAGTGAGGATATTCCTCAGCCGCAAGATCACGCCGAACAGGCGAATAAAATCCTTTTCCGCCTGTTCACCTAGGATGACCTCACCAAGCGGAAAGTTCTCGTAGAGCTGAGCAAGACGCTCCTGATACTCAGCCAGGTACTCCCCGTAGGGCTTCAAAAGGACGATGCCGCCAGCATCTTTGTCTCCGAACAGGCTTATCGCGTGGTTCACGTTGTCTTCGAGGTTCCTGAAGCAGACGATGTTGCCATAGGTCTTCACTGAGTTGAGGATTCGGTTCGTGCGGCTGAATGCCTGGAGCAGCCCATGATCCTTGAGATCCTTATCAACCCAAAGCGTGTTGAGCGTGGTGGCATCGAAGCCGGTGAGAAACATGTTCACTACGATGACCATATCCAGCTCGCGATTCTTCAGACGCTCCGAAACGTCCTTGTAGTAGTTCTGAAACCCAAGCGAGGATGTATCGAAGCTCGTCGAGAACATCGCATTGTAATCATCGATAGCCGCATCCAGAAAATCGCGGCTTGGTGCATCGAGACTTTCGACGTCGAAGCTCTCGTCAGGAAGCCCGCAACCATCATCGGATTCGTTGGGTCCGAAGCTGTAGATGAGCGCGATCTTGAGCTTCTCACCGCCGCGCTCCTCTTGCTGGCGCTTGAAGGCTGAGTAATAGACCTTTGCCATGGGAATGGATGCGGTTGCGAAGATGGAGTTGAAGCCCATCACGCGCTGGTCTTTGAGCAGGTAGTTCCTATCGCGCTTCGTCTTCTGCGCGTAATGGTCCAGGATGTAGTTGACTATCAGATCCACACGCTCGGCAGCCTGATACGCTCCCTGACGATAGATGTCGTAGACCTTCTCGTCCGGGTACTCGTCACGTTCCTTGATGGTCTTGATGTAGTCGATGCGGAAGGGAAGCACGTTCTCATCGCGGATGGCATCCACGATGGTGTAGGTGTGCAGCTTGTCTCCGAAGGCCTGCTCGGTGGTGCGCAGCTGCGGATTGCCGCCCGAGCGCGCGTTCTCGGCGAAAATGGGCGTTCCCGTAAAGCCGAACAGATGATAGTTCTTGAAGTGCTTGGTGATGTCCTTATGCATGTCACCGAACTGGCTTCTGTGGCATTCGTCGAAGATGATGGCGCAATGCTGGTCGTAGACCTCATGCTTCTTGTTCTTCTTGATGAAGTTCGAAAGCTTCTGGATGGTGGTGACCAGAATGCGGCAATTGGGATCGGCGAGCTGGCGCGTCAGCACAGCCGTGGATTCGCTTCCATCCACCGCGCCCTTCTCGAACCGGTCGTACTCTTTCATAGTCTGGTAATCCAGATCCTTGCGATCAACCACGAACATCACTTTGTCGATGCCGTCCATGGCGCTCGCAAGCTGCGCCGTCTTGAAGCTGGTGAGCGTCTTGCCCGATCCGGTCGTATGCCAAATATAGCCTCCAGCCTTCAAGGTACCGAGCATCTTCTTGTCGTTCTCACTTACTAAGATTCTGTTGAGGATGCGCTCGGTTGCCACTATCTGGTAAGGGCGCATGACCAGCAAATGCTCATCAACATCAAAGACGCAGTACTTCGTCAGAATGTTCAGGAGCGCATGCTTCGCGAAGAAGGTCGAAGTGAACGGAACCAGGTCGTAGATGGGCACATTGTCGGCAGCAGCCCACCAGCTGGTGAACTTGAAGCTGTTGGATGTCTTCTTGCCCTTGCGCTTAGCGCCCTTGGCTTCCTCGATGGCTGAGAAGCGCGTGGTGTTAGAGTAGTACTTCGTATGCGTGCCGTTGCTGATGACGAAAAGCTGCACGTATTCGAAGAGCCCCGAACCCGACCAGAAGCTGTCGCGCTGGTAGCGCTCGATCTGGTTGAACGCCTCCTCTATGGCGATGCCGCGGCGCTTGAGCTCCACGTGCACGAGAGGAAGGCCATTCACGAGGATGGTCACATCATAGCGATTCTCGTAATTGCCCGTTTGCGTGTACTGGTTCATCACCTGGAGGCGATTGTTGTAGACGTTACGCTTGTCTAGGAGCTGGATGTTCTTGACCGATCCATCATCGCGACGCAGCGGATACACGTGGTCTTGCTGAATGCGGCGCGTCTTCTCGACGATGCCTTCGTTATCAGAAGCAATCCATCCTTTGAATAGGCGCTCCCATTCCTTGTCGGAGAACGTGACCTTATTGAGCTGCTCAAGCTGCTTGCGCAGGTTCGCGATCAGATCCTCTTCTGAATCGACTACGAGGTATTCGTATCCCTGAGTGCAGAGCTGCTTGATGAAAGCGTCTTCCAACTGAGCTTCGCTTTGGTAGGAAGACGAGCGCCTGGTGTCTTTTGGAGCAGCGGAGCATACGGTAGATTGACCGCCGAATGCCATCACGTCGAACGTCACACCGCCCGAAAGATCGTCTACAAGCGACTCTTCGGGAATATCGAGCGGTATCGACACCATCGAGTAGTCGAAGCTGCTTTCAGCATTGTCATGCTTAGATTCTTCGGCCATGGTTATGCAGCCTTTTCCTTAAATTTTAGGAGTTTGTCTCGATAATATTCGTATTGCTTCCTGCGAGCCTCGATTTCAGCTGGCAAGCCTTCTGAGATATCGTTTACAAGCAAGTCGAACTTATCGAGGATGGAGACGATGCGTTCCTGCTCCTCAAGAGATGGGGTAGGGATAGGATAGTCCTCGAGCATCTTCTTGCGCACCGACGTAACAGATGAGTTAACGGCCTTCTTTTCCATATAGCCGAGGAACGTAGCTTTCATGAAATAGTAATAATACTTTGGAATTAGATTTGGCGACGTAATATGAATTCTATAAGCGCGTTGATGGAGGGCATATTTTCCTTCAACAAAATGCATCACTTTCCCGACTCCAACGCCGTCTCCTGCCGTAATAATTGCGGTTTCATCAAAGTCAAAAGAATCGAGAGCTAATACGTCGACGCCTCGTGCATAAAACGGGTACTCACCCTGTTCAAGTGCGTCCTTCGTGTCATGAGAGCCTGTTCCAATTTCTGCAAGACTAACCAGCGGCATTAGAGCTACCCCCCCCCCTCGTGCTAAAGTCGAGGAGTTTATCGCGGTAGTAAGCATACTGCGCCTTCCGCGCCTCCAGCTCCGCCTCCAGCTCCGCCTCCAGCTCCGCCTCCAGCTCCGCGAAGGAGTCTAGCACGCGCACGATTTCCTCTTGGATTTCCATCGGAGGAACCGGAATCAATACGCCATCCAGCACCGTTCGCGTAAGGGCAGGGCGAGCTGCATTAGACGTGTTGAGTTTTTCGATATGCTCATTAAGAATTACGTGATAAAAGAATCGGGGAAGAATCTGGGCTTCATCAATCTCGGTATAGAAAACCGTATCAACATTCCAAAACGGTTCGTCGAGATAGAAAACATTTGAAATAGACCCTTTACGTGGAAGTAGAACAGTGGGCTTGTCGTAAGCAGCTGTATCAACATACGTCATTACTCCACCGCTGCCATACACCGGGACATCGCCATCGCCCAAATGCTTGTAATCTTTTCCCGATTTAATTCTTGCCACTTCTTTGAGAGCTTTATATTCCACCCCATCAGGACAGAGGCGCTCTATCATCTCTTCAATCTTATTCATTTTGTTATCTTCCAATACTCTTGAGACTTATCCGCTGAGCCTGCGCGCTCAATAAGCCCGGCCTCCAATGCCATCTGAATATATGGCTGTAAAAGCGGAAGCCTTGTCCCGAACCCCAATTCATAAGCAAGCTGCTCTGTGGCCTTTGCCTCTTCAGCAAGGGCGGTGACCAATAGGTACACAACGCTTTTCGATCGCGGGCAATCCGGCTTCAAAGCACTCTCAACCTTCTGCATAACGGCAGGGTCGTATTCCTCTTTCACGACCGAATACGTTTCCTGTTCGAAACCCCATGACGTAAACAAGCCCTGTTCTTCGGCGCTGATCAAGGCCTCTCTACTGTAGCCACATTCGTTCACGCGAGCCCGCCTTCTAAATCCGCAACGATCGCATCAATCCTGTTTCGCAATTCGGTTTCTCGTGCCACGATCTGTGCAATCTCAGCATTCAACGCGACGATGTCTATTTCCTCGCGCTCATCCTTCTTCTCGACGTAGGAGCTGACGGAAAGGTTCGCGTCATTGTCAAGTACGTCGTCATTGGAGATGAGCTTCGAGAAATGCTCCTCCTCGCTTCGATGCAATACCGTGTCAATGATGCGATCGATGTTCTCGGGCATGAGCTTGTTCTTGGAGTCGTAGCGCTTGAACTCCTCGCTCGCATCGATGAATAGGATGTCGCTCGTCGCTTTGTTCTTCTTCAGCACCAGAATGCAAGTGGCGATGGTCACGCCGAAGAACAGGTCGGGCGGAAGCTGAATGACCGTATCGACGAAGTTGTTCTTGATGAGATATTCGCGGATCTTCTTCTCGGTGCCACCACGATAAAGCACGCCAGGGAATTCGACGATGGCGGCGGTGCCGTCAGTCGAGAGCCAGCTGAGCATGTGCATGGTGAAGGCAAGGTCAGCCTTGCTGACCGGAGCGAGGACGCCTGCAGGACTGAAGCGCGGATCGTTGATGTTGAGCGGATTGTTCTTGCCCTCCCATTTGGTGGAATAGGGCGGGTTCGACACGATCGCATCGAAGGGTTCGTCATCCCAATGCTTGGGATCGGTCAAGGTATCGGCATAGGCGATATCGAACCGATTGAAGTTGATGTCGTGCAAGAACATGTTGATGCGCGCCAGGTTGTAGGTGGTGAGGTTCTTCTCCTGGCCGTAGAACCCGTTCTTCACGTTGTCCTTGCCGAGGATCTTCGCGAACTTCAACAGCAATCCACCCGACCCGCAGCACGGGTCGTACACCTTGTTGACGGAGTCCTTGTCGGCGATGACGATGCGAGCAAGCAGCTCGCCGACTTCCTGCGGCGTGAAGAACTCGCCGCCGGACTTGCCTCCGTTTGAGGCGTACATGGTCATGAGATACTCGTAGGCATCGCCGAAAGCATCGATGGAGTTGTCCTGGAACGTGCCTCCGAAATCGAGGCTGCCGACCTTCTCGATGAGCTTTCGCAGCTTCTTGTTACGCTCGAGGACCGTGCCGCCAAGTTTCGCCGAGTTCACGTCCATGTCATCAAAGAGACCTTTGAGATCGTCTTCGCTTTCGGTGCCGACTGCGGAACCTTCGATATTCTTGAATACTTGCCCAAGAAGCTCGTTGAGGTCCTTGCCATCTTCGGTCTTGCTCATGCCATCCTTATCAACCGTATCAAGGATGTTGCAAAAGAGCTCGCTTGGCAGGATGAAAAATCCCTTCTCCTCTACCGTTGCCTTGCGCCCGTATTCGGCTTGCTCGTCGGACATCTGCGAATAGTCGAAGCCGGGATCACCCTCAAGCTCGGCAAGATAACTGCTGAGGTTCTCGCTGATGAAGCGATAGAAGAGCGTGTTCAAGACGTATTGTTTGAAATCCCAGCCATCAATGCTTCCGCGGAGATCTTCAGCGATAGCCCATATGGTCTTATGAAGCTCGGCTCTTTGCTGCTCTTTAGTGGTCGGCATGCTAACTCTCTTCCTTCACGAGCTCATCAATCATGCACATGCGCGCAAAGGCACTGAAGCTAAGGCCTTTAAGATTGGCCGCTTCAGCAGCAGCCTCCTTCAAATTACTCGGTATACGAATAGTGATGGCTGTCTGTTCGCCATCAACCAAATACTCATGCTGTTTTGTCTTGCTTGCCCCTGAATCAACTAGCTCAGTGAACTTCATGGACCCTCCCAGAAGATTCGTTTTGCAATACAAACGATTATAAGAGAGATGCAGCACAAAATATATTGCAGTGGCGAGTAGAGACTCGTTTTCAACGAGAAGGGGCTTGCTTCTTCGGCTTCCTCCGATACATATCAAGATAAAGCTTTCGACTCTTCACAAGAGCCTCTGAGTCTTGTTTGAGGCCAGCAAGCCTTTTGCGCACCTCATCGATACTTCCCGTTGCCTTCTGCATCAGCTTTAGCATCTCGGCATCCAAATCCGAGCCATGCCTGATCTTGAGCGCAATGGTGTTGAGCGCATGCGCGGCCTGGTTGAGTAGGATGCCTTGCTTTCGTATCTGATAATCCATGATTCCCTGGGCACGCGGATCAATGATGACGAACGAATCGGGATCGTCGCTGTCTTTGCACTCAACAGGTAGCCGTGTGAGCATCCTAATGTAATCGCTCGTATTGAGCTCCATTGCTGCCGCTTCCGATTTGAGCTTCTGGAAATCCGCCTCATCAAGACGGCATGTGATCGTATGGGTCTTCTCTTCCATCGGTTCCTCCTTTCCATGAGGGGCGCGGGGGATCCCCCGCCGAGGACGGAGCGCACGGATTTGCGCAGTGGCAACATCCAAGCAGTTGCCACAAGCTGCCACCTCCGTCCGAAGCCGCCTTGCCGCGCCTCTCGGCAAGCAAGAGCCATGATGGAATAGCGAGCGATTCAGCGCTCGGTATTACATAATGGGCTACTTGCTAATAAGCGTTTCTAAGGCTCGATTCGACTCCGTTTGAAACCTGTGTCGGTCTGCGCAACGGCGCGCCTTAGAAGGGACGAGGGCGCTTCGCCTCGTTTCTCTAACAATTTGCATCCTATTGCCACTGTTGCCACTTACACGCCTGAATCTCCATCCGGCGCTTCGCTTCCTTCATTGCGAATTACGTGGCAACGTTGGCAACTAATCGGTCTAATTCCCATCGACAATGAAGGCGCGCTGTACACCATATGCTCCAACCCTGTGCTTTCCGCTAAGCTGCTTCAGGTGTGGGATGGAGTTCTGAAGCAACGCTGACACCTCCATCTGATCCCGCCGTCTCTGCATCTCCCTTGGTATCCCGAGCGCCTCCTCCATAACCTGCACCGCGCAAATGACGCTTCCTGCATCCAGACCTCCGATCCACTGATCTATGATCCCAATACGCGGGTCGTCGATGCCTGAGTCCGCTTGGAGCTCCATCGCTTGCTTGGTCGAGTCCGCGGTGAGGGTGAGCTGCCATGCACGCCCGATCGCGCCTTCCTTGAAGCTCTGATACGCCTCCGCCCAAGCTTGCTGGAAATGACCATCCGCATCCTTCGAGAAAAGGCTCAGCTCCGGCTCTCGTTTGCTGCAGCGGATGGGTAGGAAGCGCCTGTTGCCCGTGAGGTCGCTCAAGAACTCGCGGACGTTGGTCGTGCCCACCATCACGAAGCGCCTGGGGCGGCTCTCGACATGCCTTGCGTAGGGCATGCGATATTCGTCAACCTGTCGCGTGATGAAGGCCTTCACGGACTCCAATGCCGCACTCCTCATGGCGGCGAGCTCCGGCAGCTCTATGAACCACTTTCCCTGCACGAGCTCTGCCGCTTGCTTGGTGCCAATCCCATGAATCGAGTCGGTGTAGAAGCGAGAGTCCAGTGCGAGCTTTCGGATGAAGGTCGATTTTCCGATGCCTTGGTTCCCGATAAGGACAGGCATGTAGTCGAACTTGCAGCCGGGATCAAATGTGCGGGCAAGCGCTGCGCTCATAAGCAGCCTCTCCACCTCGCGGGTGTAAGCATCGTCTTCCGCTCCCAAGAATACCGTCAGAAGGGTGCCCACGCGCAATGCCCCATCCCATGCAGGAAGGGCATCGAGCGCATCGACTACCGGGTTCGTCCTTCGCTTGTCCGCTGCGATCGCGAGCGCATGTTGGAAGTCACGCTCGCTTGCGCACTCGAATGCCTCTTGCGCATAGGCATACCCGCATGAGTCATCGACTGCCGCCCACGGTCGCGACGAGCGAAACGTTCCGTCCTCCCATGGGAGCTTTCCGCACACGCAAATGCGCCCGAGCAGCTCGTCGTAGCAGATGGCATCGCCAAGCGCATCTTCCAGAATCGATTGCGCAACCTCCGATATGAGAGGGTCGCGCCTACGCATCGCGAGCGCCCTCCACGAAAGCCATCATGGCAGTCTTAGGAACGTACCAACGCTTGCCGATGCGCACGGCTGGAAGTTTCCCTTTGCCGCAAAGAGATCTGATGGTCGCCTCGCATTGTCCTGTGATCTCGGAGAGGTGCGCTGGCGTGAGCAGGTCAGGGTAGTCCTCGAACAAGAGCATTTCAGATGCGCTTTGAGGACGGCTTTCGCTCAGATAGATGACCTTGCAGTCAGGTTCTATCACACTTGGTTCGAACATTTTCTCAACTCCTTTCGTTTGTCCCACTTGACGTTTCGGCTAGCCTGGGGCTATTATGGGTTCATTCGTTGACACGTTAAAGACGGTTTTTATAGGTAGTTGAAGAAAATGAAAGATTTCATACCAGAAAGA
Source organism: uncultured Parvibacter sp. (assembly GCA_910587945.1). Taxonomy (GTDB): domain Bacteria; phylum Actinomycetota; class Coriobacteriia; order Coriobacteriales; family Eggerthellaceae; genus CAJUNI01. Next base: position 25,321 of record CAJUNI010000007.1, on the reverse strand, counting down.
GACAAGTTCGTAGATGTGGCCGCCGACAAGACGTGGCATTCCACCAATCAGGATGTCGAGCGCTTCATCGCAAGCGACACCGAAGCCAAGATGCGCGCCTTCCTGCAAGGCGCTCCTGCCATGTTTACAGCGAGTGACAACTTGACACTCCCTGCTGATGTCGATTTGACATCAGCTATGGCCGCACGCGACATGCTGCAGCTCGCGCTCCTTGCACGGGAGGCCGCGAAAGATGAAGAGGCTTCGTTATCGAATGAAGATCTCGAAGGGTTCGGGCTGCGCATAGTAAAGCCGTCCGAAGAGCAAAAAGAGTTCTTGCGTGAGCGAGCGCAGATGATAGAAGAAGTGGCAGACCTCGCAACAGAGGGCGAATCTGAGCAAGGCTTTTACAAACAGGAACGAGGCTATACCGGCGCTCTAGATTTGGAAGCAGATATCATCGGAATCAGCTTCGATGCGTACGTTCCTAAAGGCCTCTACACCAGCTTCCTCATGCGCATGCTACATATGAACGACCTTGCAACCGAGGCACGCGGCATCGCGAATCATTGGTCAAGCGAGTGGTGCATCGTTGATGAGGATGGCAACTCGAAGCCCTCGACAGAGAAGAAGGCAACCCATCTGCGCCTTATTTGCGCTCTGGGCTACTACGAGGATTCCGACGTAGGAATAAGACGCGCCCTCACCAACCTCTGCGATACCCTGATGACGCTTCACATGGGCGACGTTCGTACCATCGTCATCGACGGCCAAGAGATCAGATCCATCGCAACGGGCATAGGCTCTCTTTGGTGGAGCGCGCTCGACGCCATGCGCATAGGAAGGCTTGGTGCATGCGAGGTATGCGGCAGGCCCTTCATTGCCAACAACGAACGTGGCAAGCGGCGTAAGTACTGCACCGAGGCATGCAAGCAATGGCGCAAGGTTCATCCAGGCGAGACCCGGATGAACAAGTAAGCCGATTCCGCCTCACGGGGCGTTATTGGATAGATAGGCAAAGCGCGAAACGCCGGTTAGGAGGTGAATGAAAATGGCAAAAGGAGACGGAAGCATTAGTGCTGTTAAGGACAAGAACGGGAATGTTGTCCGCAATCGCTGGCGCGTTGGCTTGAGCTTTGGCGTTAATCCCTTAACGGGAAAACCGAATCGCATAACCAAGATCGTGAATGGCTCTAAGGCCGATGCGAGACGCGTACGCGACGAGCTGCGAAGGCAATACGACGAAGGGCTGGAATTCAGCCAGAGCCACATCACGTTCAGCGAGATGTCAAAGCTCTGGACGCAATCCCGCTATACCGCAGGAGCCGCGAGCGAGACCACGATCAAGCTGGACGCTCAACGTTTGAGGCATGTGGAAGCGTTAATCGGTCATATGGCGTTGCGGAGCATTACTGTGCCGGTACTTGAGAAGACCTTCGCGACGATCAAGGAGAAGCGCAAGCTGAGCAACACCACCATGCACGAGCTGCATGGCATAGTGAAGCGCGTCTTCTCAAAGGCGGTGGACTACGACATCATCCTTCGAAACCCATGCGACAAGATCAAGGCTCCGAGGAAGAGCGATCCAAATAGGAAATCGCTCAAAGTGGAGGACGCCATCAAGCTGGTCTCGTTCGTGGACGAGTACGAGCGCGAGCTCTTGGAAGAGTTCAACCAGAAGGAAGACCGTCAAGACAAACGCGGTAACTCAACCACGCATAGCTACATCAATGGTCTCGTGAACATCTCAAGCATCATGGCCGTGCGCATCGCCATCGCAACAGGTATGCGACGAGGCGAGATACTAGGCCTCATGTGGAAGGACATTTCCTTCGGAGATGTCTGCGAGATAAGCGTGAAGCGTGCCTACACGCCCGCACTCAAGCTCAAGGAGCCCAAGACGAAATCAGGTTACCGCACCATAGCGATCGATCGCATAACCGAAGAGCATCTGAAAGCCTGGAAGCAACTGCAAGCAGAGTGCTTGGATACGCTCGGCGAGGCCTTTGTGCAAACGGAGGACACTCCTGTCTGCTGCTCCAACATCGGTGGTCTCTACGACCCCACGAACTTCTATGGTTGGTGGAACGCCTTCAGAAAGAAAGCAGGGTTCCCGACGCTGCGATTCCATGAGCTACGTCACACCCAAGCAACACAGCTTCTGGCTAACGGAGTGGACGTTAAGACAGTCCAAACCCGCTTGGGTCACGCAAATGCTTCCATCACATTGAATTGGTACGCCCATGCCGTACCAGAGAACGATCGAAAGGCTGCACAGCTCATCGGAGATCTGTTCTCAGCGAACATCCAGAACGAAGATCTTGGCGACGATTCGCCGCAAGCAGATGCGCTCATCTGCACCGCATCTGCACCGACCCCTCATAACCCACCCTATATAAAGCAAGCAGGCCAGACAAATTAGCTGTCTGACCTGCGTTTTCTTGGTCGCGGGGGCAGGATTTGAACCTACGACCTCCGGGTTATGAGCCCGGCGAGCTACCAGACTGCTCCACCCCGCACTATGGACTTGAGATTGCGTCTCAAGCGAAAATCTATAATAGCGCTTACTCAGAAAAAAGCAAATCGTCGCTTCGACGAACGGCAGATCGCGCCTCTCAACGCCACCGCAAAGCAGCAATCTCCCGCTGCCAACCTCCAATATCCGAGCAAGGCAAGCCGCCAACTCGCCCTTCTCCCTCGGCTCTTTCCCCTGGTCGTACAATAGGAATTCCGGACGCGCTACTCAATACAAGCGCTCACCAACCTGTACTAACCTGCCACCCTGCAGCCACCTAAGGAAGAACGCCCATGACCGTCGTTGATGCCCACTGCCACATCTATCCCCCAGCCATTGCCAAAAAAGCGGTGGAAAGTGTCGGCGATTTCTACGCCATCTCCATGGATGAACCCGACGGCTCCCCTGACGCTCTCATTGCAGCCTGTGCTGATTCCCCCATCACTCATCAGGTGGTCTATTCCGTAGCTTTGAAGGCATCCCAAGTTGAGTCCATCAACAGCTTCATCGCTGAACAGTGTAAGCTTCATCCCAGCTTTATCGGGCTTGCCACACTGCATCAGGATTATGCCCACCCTGAACAAGAGATTGATCGCGCCCTTGAGCTGGGGCTTCATGGAATCAAGCTGCACCCGGACTCCCAGGCCGTCAACATGGACGACCCACGCCTCATGACCATCTACGAGTTGTGCGAAGCGAAAAAGCTACCCGTAGTTATCCACTGCGGCGACTACCGCTACGACTATTCCCATCCTCGTCGGCTCGTTGAAGTGCTGCATACCTTCCCACAACTGCGCGTAGATGCAGCCCACTTTGGCGGCTGGTCAGTCTGGGATTTGGCCGTGGAATATATCGAACACGAGAACTGCTTCATGGATATCTCAAGCTCCCAGGAGTTTTTGGGACCTCGCCGCGCGGCAGAACTGATCCGCCTCTACGGACCCGACCGCATTTTGTTCGGCTCAGACTTTCCCATGTGGAGCCCCAAGCGCGAATACGAGCTCTTTACCGCCCTGGATTTCACGGAAGCGGAGTTCGAGGCCATGCTCCATCACAACGCCGAGCGCTTCCTCGGAGTTGCTATCAGCTAGCGCGCAACCCAAACGCTACCGCTGTCACAGGAATCCTGTCACCCGGCCGGCCCTATGCACAGCGCTTAGCCCCACAGGCCACGGCCATCACAGCGGCCTGGCGCTCCCGCCTAACCCGCAAGCGCCTCGCAGCCCGAACGCCCCATAGCCGCACACCTTCGCCCTTATTCCTCTTCCGACGGCGGAAGCTCAATCTTCACGCCCACTTTGTCGATGCGCAGGCGATCCATATCCAGCACCGTGAAGATCACCTTGGTGCCACGATCCTCCAGCTCAACGCTATCGCCCGCATCGGGAATACGATCGAACAAGGCCAGCAGCAAGCCACCTGCGGTTTCCACCTCGTCGGCTTCTTCGGGTTCAAAACCCATGAGCTCCTCAAGCTCACCAATCGGCAAAGCGCCATCAATCAAAAACGTTCCATCAGGCAGATGCTTAATGGCGTCGTCGGCCTCATGGACATACTCGTCGTCAATGCGGCCAACAATCTGTTCCATAACATCCGACATCGTCACCATACCGGCCGTGCCGCCATGCTCATCAATGACCAGGCAGATCTCTGTGCGATTCTCTTGCAGCGTTTCCAGCAACCGAGCAATGGGCACCGTCTCAGGCACTGCTGGCATTTCGCGAATATTCCACTCATCCATCGGCGTGTCAGCCGGAAGTCCGTAGAGATCCTTGATGTGTACGAAGCCCAGGATATGGTCTTTCGAACCACGACACACGGGATAACGCGTGTATTTGTACTGGCGCATGATGTCGAGGTTCTCTTCCAGCGGATCCTCAATGTCTAAGCACACCATGTCGGTACGCGGCGTCATGATGGCCTCAGCATCTTTATCGCCCAGGTCAAAGATGTTATCCACGAACTCATTTTGCTCGGGGTCAATAAGACCGTTTTCCGTAGACTCATCAATGAGCAGCTTGATCTCGTCGCCGGTATAAACCTCATGCTCATCCGCAGGATCATGGCCGAACAAACGCATAACACCGTTCGTAATGCCATTGAAGACCACCATGATGGGATAGGTGATCTTGTAGAAAATCCGCAGCGGTCCTGCGGTATGAAGGGCATATTTTTCCGTTGCGAAGATGGCGAAAGACTTCGGGATAAGTTCGCCCACCACCACATGCAGGGCGGTGATCAAAATGAAGCCAATGGCCACACAAATGGGATACACGGACGCCTCTGGCAAACCGGCTGCCAAAAGCGGTGCCTCCAGCACAGCAGAAACCGCCGGCTCACCCAACCAGCCAATGGCCAACGATGCCAAGGTAATACCCAACTGGCAGGCCGAAAGGTAGGCATTGATATGGGTGGTTACCTCCCGCGCCGCCAATGCACCGCGCCGCTTCTCAGCCACGGCCATATCAATTTGGGACTTACGAACACGGACGAGCGCGAACTCTGCAATAACAAAAAACGCGTTCATTAAGAGGAAGAACACAACCAACAACAGACTTATGGCGGTTTGCATGACATCTCCGAACCTAGATACACCAAATAGACGGCGTGCCGTCTTTCTCTAAAACTTACCGCATGACTTAGGGTATAGGGCAAAACAGTACCGAATTGAAACACGACCGGCGGTCAATGGAGAAGTGGCTGTATCCCGCGCGCTCTCACGTCCGGTGCCCGCCCGCTGCCACGCACCCCTGCATCCGCCACGTTCCGGAACTCTGCGCACCCCATACGCTCCCACTTCCCCAGGCTCTGCGGCCAAAGAGCGCCGGTAGACGGCACTGGCAACACCGCCGACTTCCCCAGTTTGACAAATCAGCGATGGTTTTCTACACACCCCCTGCAACGGTGGCACAATTGACTCAATTACACGCGTCTTCATCTCAAGACCCTTTAATCGAATCGAAGCGGCGTCCACGCCGCAGTATGGGAGCATGCCCAATGAAGTTGTCGCGCCGAGATTGGCTCGTCCTTATTGTTTTGGTGGTTGGTTCGTTTATTACCGTCCTCAACCAGACGTTGGTAACCCCTGCCATCCCCTCCGTCATTACGGAGATGGACGTCAATGCCGCCACCGCCCAGTGGCTCACCACCGGCTTTACTCTGGTAAATGCCATCATGATCCCCATCACCGCCTACCTCCAAGACCGCTTCTCGGTGAAGAAGCTTTTCTTGGCCTCCATGATTCTTTTCACCTTGGGCTCGGCGGTTACCGGTTGCGCGCTCTCCTTCCCCGTCATGCTAACCGGTCGTCTTATTCAGGCAGCAGGCGCTGGTATCCTCATGCCCCTGACCATGACAGTGCTGCTGGTAACGTTCCCTGTCGACAAGCGCGGCTCTGCCATGGGCGTCTTTGGCCTGGTCATCGCCTTTGCTCCCGCCATTGGCCCCACCGTCGCTGGCTTTGTTGTTGATACCTTCGACTGGCACGTTCTCTTCTTGGCTATTGCCGCACTTTCTGCCGCCATTGTGATCTTGGCCGCCATCCTCGTGAAGGCCCAACCCCCCGCCTCGGCCCGCGAAGCTCACCTCGATCCGCTCTCCGTGGTGCTTTCCACCTTGGGCTTTGGTCTGCTCCTCTACGGCTTCAGCGCCGTAGGAAGCGCTGGTTCATTGTGGTTTGCCATTGCCTGCATGGTCCTGGGTTTAGCGGGCGTTGTGTGGTTCTTCATTCGCCAAACTCACCTCGAGCATCCGATGCTGCGTGTCGATGTGCTTAAGAATCGCCGCTTCTTAGTAGCCACCATCATTGGCATGCTGGTTCAAGGGGCGCTGTTGTCCGCTGGCATCCTCATGCCCATCTACGTCCAAACGCTCCTCGGCTACCCGGCCACCATCTCGGGCATCATTCTCATGCCTGGTGCCATCCTCATGGGCATCCTCAATCCCGTGGCTGGCAAGCTCTTCGACAAGCACGGACCGCGCAAGCTGGGCGTCATTGGCACGGTGTTCATGACTATCACCACCGCGTTCTTCGCCATGCTCACCCTGGATACGCCGCTCTGGTTCTTAACCATTCTTTACACCGTGCGCATGGCATCCTTGACCTTGGTGAACATGCCTATCACCACCTGGGGTATGAACGCGCTGGACGACAACCTCATGAACCACGGCACCTCGGTCAACAACACCTTGCGCCAAGTGGCTGGCTCGCTGGGGACCGCCATTATCATCTCGGTCTCATCCATGGTGTCCTCAAACACCGAAGCCACGTTGGGTTTCGACCAATCGCAGCTGCTGGGCATTAACGCGGCCTTCGCTATTTGCACGCTTATCTGCTTGATCGCCGCCATCCTTACCATCGCCCTGGTTCGCGACAAGGCCTCCGACGCCGCCAGCGAAGACCGCACCGGCGATCGCCGTTCGCTCCTTGAGTCCATCATGAAGCGCGACGTTTACATGCTTCATGACAACGCCACGGTGGAAGAAGCCATGCGCCTCTTTGTGGAGAAGGGCATTAGCGCCGCACCCGTTGTAAACAGCGCTGGCACGCCGGTGGCATTCATCTCTGACGGCGACATCCTCCGCCGCCTCACCCCCCGTGGTGGCTCAGTCATGGACCCCATTGCCATGATCATGAGCTCGGCCTACGACGAAAGCGCCTACGATGAACGCCTCGAGCGCTTGATGGCTATGAAGGTCACCGAGATCGGTGCCCCTCGTTCCATTGGCGTGTCGGTCCACTCGCGCCTGTCAGATGTTTGTCGCGTTCTGGCCGACAACCATCTGAAGAAGGTACCGGTCATGGAGGACGAAAAGATCGTCGGTATCATCAACCGCTCAGACATCACCCAATACTCCATGCAGGCCTACCTTGATCATCGCCCGCAAGAAGCGGTCTATTGCGAAGAGGGAGCAGATGGAGAAGGGGCAGCCTGCGAAGACACTGCCTTTGCCGAAGGACGCCCGCCTGAGAAGCCGGCAGCGTCTGCAGCCAGCGATACGGAGTAAGTTGCTGCCGCAAAAATGAGTCAAAAAGGGCTACGGTCCCTGACTCATGAGTCAAAAAGGGCTACGGTCCCTGACTCAAATTAGCGGCGGCCGGGGCCGTCGATGGCCATGCGGCGCACCAGCACGCTCTCAAGCGCATTCCCGTTCAAGGCGCAACCAATGCCGGGTTCGCCATGGGGATTCAGAGCCACATGGCCTTGGATCACTTGATAGTCCGGATCCACGATGTTGGCGTCAAAGTAGCGGCTCGGCGCGCCAATATCGCCGGGCACAATAATGCCCGGGATGGTTTGGAATGCGGCATGAACACGACGGGAAATGCCCGTGTCATACATGCCTCCCATCCAAACCTCGCGCCCACGGGTTTGGGCCGCATGGGCAAACTCGATGGTCTGCTGAATGCCGCCGAACTTCCCTACCTTAAGTGCAATACAGCGCAGCTCGGGATAGCGCAGAGCCCGATAGGCCTCCGCGGCGTTCGTAAACGACTCATCCAGGCAGATAGGCGTGGCCAATTGACGCTGCAATCGCGTCAGCTGACGGAACGCATCATCACAGTTCGTTACCCGTCGAAGGGCCAGGGGCTCCTCAATCCAGCCAATATTCAGACCGTCTAAGCTTTGGAGCTCTGCCGTATCGGTCTCCGTAAAGCTCTGGTTGGCATCCAAAGTAATGAGCAATTTCGGATACACCTGACGGACCGCGCGCACGGCCTCTAAGCCCAGTTCAGGCGAAACCTTCAACTTAATGCGCACATAGCCGGCATCCACACAGGCACCCACCGCACGCAGCGTCTCTTCCACGCTACCCACGCCAACCACCGCACCGGCAGCCACCAAGGCGCTGGGGCCTTCGGTCACAGCCATAGAGGTAAGCTGGTTGGCTTCACTCTCACCCAGGGTGCCATTAATGACATCCAAGCGGCGATACTCTTCGCCAATCAAATCCCACAGAGAGCGCTTCGTTATCTTGCCGTACAAATCCCAGCAAGCCATTTCCAACGCCGAACAGGCCATCGGATGCTCAGCCGCCCCCGGCAACTGCGCCAAGAAACGAGCCGCTTCCCGGGGATGCAAGAACGACTGCTGCATCAACGCCGGTGCCAGCGTATTAGCCAGCAAGCGTGCGTCATCATCAAGGATTTCCGGCAGATACCAGTTGGTGCGGAAGGAAGAGCACTCCCCAAGTCCCGAGCGTCCTTCCCGATCAATAGCTTTGACTAGCACCACTTCGCGATGGCGCAGCGTAGTTTTTGCCGTCTTAAAGGGCGTCTTAAAGGGAAGGCGCACATGGTAGAGCACAATGCGATCAATCTCGATGCGCTCATCATAGAGTCGCTCGGCTGCCTGGCGATCCACCTTACCTACCGCCGTTCGCGGCAGACGGTCAGTCAAACAAATCTGCTTCGGCAAGTAGAGCGGAGAGAGCGATCCTTCCAGCGAGAAGCGCACGCTAGCCGGGGTCAAAGCGTAGGCACCCGGAGGGGCACTCAGCAAACGGGCGTCACTAAAGGACCCCGACGTTCCCGGCAAGGGACCTGAGGACGCCGCCGAATGTCCGCCGGTCACTCCTGAAAGCGGCCCCGAGGTCGCCGCCGAACGGCCCCCCAACGCACCACTCAAAGAGCCAGATGCAGCGGCAGAAAGCGGACCCGAAGAGGCCGGTCGCAACGAACCCGATGCGCCCGCCCCCGAAGAAGCCAACGCCGCAGCTCGAGAAAACGCCCATTGCGCCCCCGATGCCGCTGCATCGGGACCCGCAATAGCAGCCCGCTCCACCAATGCCACGGGGCGTCTTCCCCACTTTTTATCGGGAACCCCAAAGACATGGGCATCGGCCACGCCAGGAAGGGCGCGAAGAGCCGCAGCAATCTCTGCGGGATAAATGTTCTCCCCACCGGAAATAAACATGTCGGCCGTGCGCTCCCGCACAAAGAGTCGTCCCTCATGATAGGAGCCGGAATCCCCCGTGAGGAAATAGCCATCCACTGTGAAGGCCGCCGATGCGTTCAGGTAGCCACTAAAAACTCCGGGGCCTTGCACAGCAATGCGCCCGAAGCCTGCAGCGTCTGGATCCACAATACGAATGCGATAACCTGGCAAAAGGCGCATGCCGCCCCCAAAGCCAGGCACCACCAGGCTCTCGGCCACCAAACTGGCCGTTTCGGTCATTCCAAAGCTCGCGTGAACCGGCGCTCCTAACCGAGCCGCCTGCTCTACCGTCGTTTGATTGAGCGGACCGCCGCCCAACAAAATGCAGCGATAATCCGACAGAGCTGCCTTCCCCTTTTCCGCCAGCAGGTCTTGGAGCATCTTGTCGACCACCGACACATGGGTAGCTCCCAGCCGGCGCACGTCCCGCAAGAGCTGGGTAGCGTCAAAGCGCTCGTAGATGATGACCCCCATGCGACCCACCAAGGCCCGCACAAGAATCTGGAACCCACCAATATGGTAGAACGGAAGCGCCGCTTGCCAGGTGCCGCCCCCTTGGGGATTTAACACCTGAAGCGAAGCTTTGGCCGATTCGCCTAACTGCTGCCAGCTCAGCTCTACCGCTTTGGGCACACCGGTAGTGCCCGAGGTAAACATAACCAAGGCTGGCCGGGTCGGATCAAAGAGGCGCGCTGAACGTTCAGCAAAATGGAGGGCATCTTCTTGAGCGTCTTGTTGTTCGCCAAACACCGCTCGGGTGCGGGGCGCTGGAGCTTCCCGCTGGCGTGAGACATGGGAAAACGCTTTGGCGTCAAGCCCATCATCGCAATGAGTAGCGGCATGAGCCTCCCCTTGACTCAGCGAGACGCGTGCATATTGCAAAAGATTGCTGGCCCGCACGCCATTAATGCGGCAGGCCACCTCGATACCCCCATGGGACAAATCAAGCAGTCGCTGAGTTTTTTCCACCGCTGTGAGCCGGTGATTGAGCGCCACTAGCGTAAAGGACCCGTAGGCCGCAGCAAGCGTGAGCAGGGCAAACTCTAATCCATTAGGCAAGTCCAGGGCCACATAATCGCCCGGCTGCACCCCCTTCGCTTGAAGACGACGCGCAATAGCCGCCGACAAAAGGCGTGCTTCACGGTAGGTGCAATCCTCCTCGGTGCCATCGTTATAGACACACGTGAGGAACACCCCATCTGGGTTGCGTCGCGCCGTGCTTTCAAAAACTTCAATCATGCAGGGGGTTCACTCCCAAAAGGATCAGGGAAACTTAGGGAACTGGTCAAAATCGGGAGTGCGTTTTTCCTTGAAGGCATCGCGACCTTCTTTGGCTTCATCGGTGGTGTAATAGAGCAGCGTGGCATCCCCTGCCAGTTGCTGAATGCCCGCCAGGCCATCCGTGGCGGCATTAAACGATGCTTTCATGAAGCGCAGGGCTGTGGGACTCATAGCCAACATTTCCTGAGCCCAGGCAATGCATTCAGCCTCAAGCTCTTCAAAGGGAACCACTTTGTTAACCATGCCCATGGCACAAGCTTCCTCGGCCGTGTACTGACGGCAGAGATACCAAATCTCGCGGGCTTTCTTCTGGCCAACGCAAGCCGCCAAGTACCCCGCGCCATAGCCTGCATCAAAACTTCCTACGCGAGGTCCGGTCTGACCAAACTTAGCCGTATCAGCAGCAATGGTAAGGTCGCAGAGAATGTGCAGTACGTGACCGCCACCAATGGCATAGCCATTCACCATAGCGATAACGGGCTTGGGCACCACGCGAATCAGGCGCTGCAGATCCAAAACATTCAAACGAGGAATGGAATCTTCACCCACATAGCCCCCGTTGCCGCGGATCTTCTGATCTCCACCCGAGCAGAAGGCTTCGTCCTCATGACGGCCCCCGTGATTCGCCCCCGTCAAGATAATGACGCCGATCGAGGGATCGTCGCGCGCGATGGTAAAGGCGTCGTACATTTCGTTTACGGTAAGGGGGGTAAACGCGTTACGGCGCTCGGGGCGATTGATGGTAATTTTGGCAATGCCATCAAAAGTTTCGTAGATAATTTCGCGGTACTCTTTGCCCGCAATCCATGGAGTATCTGTCATGGGTGGCAGCATATCCTTTCCCTACAAACTTATAGAGCCCACCACATCATGTAGGGGCTTTACGCTCTTTGATTCTCGATATGCTGCGTTTTTCGTCAATTTATGGCGATATTCAAAGGTGAATACCACTATAGCGCGTGGCTTAGTTTCTATAGCCTAAAACCCGAGAAAATAAGGGAATTTTTAGAAGAATTTCAAACAGTCCGGCAACGCTTTTTCCGAGGGGATTTTCAAGAGCGCTTCCACGTAGGCCGCAACAGCCGAAGGAGCCTCCAAGTGGACGTTATGGCCCGCACCTTCTACCGCAGCAACTATGCTTTCCGGCACCGCTTCCTTCACCCGTTGGGCCACGGCCATGTACTTCGTATCCAGTACGCCGGCCAGATAACCCACGGTCACGCCCGAGGTTGCCACCTGGGCCAAGGTGTCCAAAGTTTGGGAAGCGAAGGCTTGATGCTGCTGACCCCAGGCCTCCAAGGACTGCGAGAGCACCGCCTCATCCCAGGACGTGCGCTCCTCCATGAGCCGCTGCTGCAGTTCCCGCGGCAGCGACCTTTGACTCGCAAACAAGGGCAGCGTTGCCCACCAGGCCATGAAGGCCTCGACCCCTTCAGTAGCCACCCGCTGCTGCCAGTCCCGGGAGCGTAGGGCGAAGGAGTCTCGCTCGCTTTCATCCTGAGGTCCGAGTCCGGCACTCTCGAAAAGCACCGCCGAAACTATCGAAGGCGAAACAACGCCCCGCACAAGCGCCTCACTTAGCAACCGTCCCCCTTGGGAATAGCCCAGGACAGCGGGCTTGTGCCCGGTTTGTGTCTGTAACCGCCCAAGGGCTTCTTGGATCAACCCAGCTGCTTGGTCAAAGGAGCACGGCGGTTCGGCGTAGAGATCGAGCACTTCCACCGTGCAGGTGTCCTTCAAAAGCGCGCAAAGTGCTTCATAGGTGGCCGCTCGCTGAGCAAACCCCGGGATCAATAAAAGCGGCGTCGGCACAGACTCACTCATCACAGCTCCTGATAGGGGGCATAGCGCTGCGCCACACCCTGAAGAGCTACCGGAACTTCAATCAGACTGATGCCCGGCCGCTCTAAGGCCTCTGCATAGGCGCGAGTCAGCGCTTCCAGGCTCGCTGCTTTCTCATAGGGAACCGCAAACCCAGCGGCCACCGCCCCAAAGTTCACATCTTGGGGCACCAAGAAAAGTCGCTCGAAGTAGGGCTCTTCGGAGCGCTGGGGCAGCATGTCAAAAATCGCTCCACCGTTATTGTTCAACAACACAATTACCAGCGTGGGTTGGGCGGGCAACGTGCAGCGCAATAGTTCTCGCTGAAGCGCCAGGCCGTTGAGATCATGAAGGAAGGTCAAATCCCCGGTCACAAACGTCGTGCAACCGCGTGTAAGCGCCACGCCCGCCGCCGTCGAAATCATGCCATCAATGCCGTTTTGCCCGCGGTTTCCCAAAATACAGAGCGGCTTCTCCGCCTTGGTCCAGAAGGTATCTAGTGCCCGAATGGCCATGGAGTTGGCACAAACGAGCGCGCTTTGAGCGGGAATCCCGTCAAGCACTGCGCGCCACACAGCCCCCTCATGGAGCACTCCCTCCTGGGGCGAGGGCTGATCCAAAACCCGCTGCACCCGCTGGGCTGCCTGGGCGTTGAGTGTTTGCCATTGAGCCAGGAACTCCGTTTGAGCTGAGGAAGGCTGCTGCAAACCCAACGACGGCTCACTTAAAGCCGCAATGAATGCCTGAGGGGTACACCCCACCATGAAGGTGGTGGCCGCATTGAAATCGCGGGTTTCCGCCTGGTCTACCACCACTTGCACCGTCCCCTGCTGCTCCCAACGGGCCGCCTGTTGGGTCGCGTGCTTAGAGATCGGATAGCGCCCAAAGCGAATCAAGGTGGCAGGCGCCGGGCACGCTGCGTTCGCAATGAAGGTGTCATAGCCATCCATGACACAGGGATGGTCGAAGGATCGCAGGCCCGACAGCGGATCAGCCACCACAGGCACTGCCCGGTCCTCGGCCCAGGCCAGCAACTGCGCAGCATCCTCGCTGGTAGTAACGCTCCCCTCACCGGCATAGATCACCACCGGCCCTCGGCTGAGCTGCTGTTCAAGCTTATCCCGGGTTGCCGAAGAGAGCGCTCCCTCCACGGCCACACTTTGAAAATCCTGGCCACCCGGCAAGCGTCCCCAAGCAAAGGGATCTGACTCCTCCACGCTCTCCGGCAGGACAAATTCAGGCTTGAGCGGCTCATCCAGCGGGAAGTTCACATGGACGGGGCCCGCAAAATATTCGCAGGCCGCCGAAGCAACTTGAGTGGAAGAGTCTGGCGACACCGGAGGCACGGCAGCCCCTACCCCCAAGGCCGCAAAGCAGGCCTCCCGGGCCATCTGTCGCGCATAGGCAAGAGTGGCCGCTTTAGCTTCGGGCTCTGGCATCTGACGGAACCACCGCAGATGATCACTGAAAATCTTAATCTGGTCAGTGGTTTGAGGCGCCCCGAGGCCTTGTAGCCGCAAGGGACGATCCCCGGTCAGGGCAATCAAGGGCACCCGCGAGGTTTCCGCCTCAAGAATAGCCGGGTAATAGTGGGCCACGGCGGTGCCCGAGGTGCATATCAACGCCACCGGCCGACCGGTGGTCTTCGCCATACCAAGGCCTAAGAACGCAGCACCACGCTCATCCACATCAATGACCACACGCAGCTTCTCAGGATGGCGCTGGGAAAGTTCAAAGGCAGTCATCGCAAGGCCGGTAGAGCGCGACCCGGGACTCACCACTACATCACGCACACCGCAGGCAACGAGCTCGTCAAAAAAGGCGCCCAGAAATACTGCGGTGGTTTGTGACGTGTTCAGCATTCCTGCAGCTGTTTCCTTCGAACCCATAGTCTTCCTCTCCTGCTTCGCCGCGCGTTTCTTATTCCCCTTCAAAAGCCGACAGAATCGTCGCCAGCTTCAACGTTATTTCGTCATACTCTGCCTGAGCATCACTGCCAGCCACAATGCCGCAGCCGCCATAGACCCAGCCCATCTCTCCGTCAAAAACGCCAGTGCGTAGCGCCACCGAGAACTCGCCATTGCCATTACCGTCACAGTAGCCGGCCGTTCCCACATAAAAGCCGCGGTTGTAGGGCTCAATGGCTCGGATAAGCATTTCTGCCTCGCCCACGGGAGCCCCCGCCGTAGCGGGCGTGGGATGCAAGTCGCGCACGAGATCCGCCAACGTAATGCCCTCAAGTACCCGAGCCCGCGCCGGCGTAAACAGGTGCTGTACGTGGGCTAAGGAAAGAATTTCTGGCTCCGTGGGCACCTCTACGTCGTAGCACACCCGCTCCAGCACCGAGCGAATAAAGCGCACCACGTAATCGTGTTCCGCACGATTCTTCGGATCTGCCATCAAGACTTGGGCCAACGCCTCGCGCTCTTCGGGCGTGGATCCCGCCGGGCACGTACCAGCCACGCAAGCACTTTCTACCACCGTACCATCTTTGCGAATGAGCAACTCCGGGGTACAGCCACAGAAAAAGACATCGGCATAGCGATACAAAATGACAGTTCCCTTAGCTGACCCATCGATCAAATTCACGAGCAAATCTTTCGAAGAGAACGGATGCTCAGCTACCAGACGCTCTCGCCGTGAAAGCACCACCTTGGATACCCGTCCGGCTTCAATGGCCTGCAGCGCCTGATCCATGGCCTCTTGCCACTGTTCCCGCGAATCCGGCTCCAGCCGATAGGGAATGGATTGACGCTGGCGCGGCGTGGCTGCATCGGCCATGCGCAAGAATCGCTCAACGCGACCCGGATACACCAGACCAAGGGAGTTCACCTGCAAAAACGTTCCCTCGTGAGTTTCCAGCAACACAATTTCGGGAAGGAGGAATTTGAGCTTCGGGAAGGAACTGAATAGCTCATCAGCCGGGGCCGGATTTTCCCCGTCGAAGCGATTAAACGAAAAGAAAATCGGGGCCGTGGGCTGCGGCCCTTCGCTGAGCCACTCCATCTCGTCCAAGGAGTTCAGCGCAATGCAGCGCCCCAAGCCCATGTAGCGCACCGGGCGTTCTTTGGCGTAATAGACAAATTGATCGGTAAAGCCTTTTTGCAGTACGCAAAACGCATCAACAATGTCGCACTCAACGGCGATGGTGAAGGAATGGATTTGGGTCATAGAAAAACTCCGCGAGCATCTGATCAGAATCGGAACGGTTTCAGGTGACCAACAGGCCTTCGTGATTCTAACACGCTGCCTATACTGCTTAGAGAGTTGGTCATCGTTTCCGCAGTACGCACGAAATTCACGATACCACTGTTTCGGTAACCCTCAACATTCAGGAGTGCCCTATGAAGATCATTAAAGAATTCCGTGAATTCATTAACCGCGGCAACGTTATGGATATGGCTGTGGGCGTCATCATTGGCGCTGCGTTTACTGCCATCATCACCTCGCTCACCAACGACATCATCAACCCCTTTATTAAGCTCATCACCGGTGGTCAAGGTACCGAGGTGGCAGGGCTTACCATCCCCGTTCCGGGCACAGAAAATGGCATTGATTTTGGTGCCTTTATCAGCGCCATCATCAACTTCCTCATTGTGGCCTGGGTGGTATTTATCATGGTGAAAGCCTTCAACAAGATGAAGGATCAGGGCTCTAAGATTCGCGGCAAAAATGGCGAAGCCTTAGAGGAGAAAGCGCCTACCTGCCCCTACTGCCTTGAAGAAGTCCTCGAAGGCGCCACCCGCTGCCCCCATTGCGCCGCCGAATTGCCTGCACCGGCCGAGCCCACCTTTGAGCCAGTCAAGTAGCCCCTGCGCTTGATACGTGTCATCGGATACGCGTAGTGAAAGTTGGGAGACTTCTGAATGAAGCGTCTCGATGCTGCTGGAGTGCTGATATTCAGACCCCACATCTGAGAGATAGAACGATGGGTATCATCGGATAAGCGAAATGAGGGCTGCGAAGCTTCTGAATGAAGCTTGTCCGATGATACTGATGCGGATCTATCAAACCAAGCATCTGAGGCGACACGCAACATCAAAAAAGACCTGCCCTTGAATCAAGGACAGGTCTTTTTCCTTCCCGCGACCAGAGATCCGTGAAGTGGGCACGTTCTCTGACCGAGGCAACCAAAATGAGACGCGCCGGATACGGCGCCTAAGGCCGTTAGGCCTGAGGAGTGGTGGAACCGACGGTATGCTTGACGCGGTCATGTTCCTCGGCGCGCTTTGCGTCGTTGAAGCGATCCAACGTACCCACCAGATAGCCAGTGATGCGGCGAATGCGGTCAAACTTAACCGGAGCTAAGCCGTAGTGAATACCGACCTCGTCACCATCCACGTCCAAGATGAGCGTTTCCAGCTTGCCGTGGGGGTACTTCTCGTGGGCGCGCTGCACATAGGCCAATGCCTCAGCATCGGTGATGGGAGCATCATCGGAATGAGCGTAGTTTACTTGGACGGCCACCTCGTCGATTGTCATGGTGTCAGTCATGGCCAGTCTCCTTTCGGTTGCGAAGATTGGGTGCTCAAAAGCGGCCTGCAAACCGCCTTACACCCAAGCTATATCTTGTTGGCGTTTGAGCATCCTAACACAATATATTGTGCATTACAGGAGAAAATGGCAACGGTGTAAAAACTCTTGGGAATGTGCCTAGATTTTATACATGAACTGGAAGACGTCTTCGCGCTGAATAATAATCTGAACCCCCAGGTTATTGGCCACATCGTCCAGCTTTTGCTGCACCGCATCAAACTCCGCAACCTCAGGATTGAGTGTCGTCAACATGGTCATAGAGAAAATTTCGTCATCGCCCAGAATGGTTTGGGAGATGTCGTCAATGTTGGCATCGCATTCGGCCAGCGCAGTAGCCACCGCAGCCACAATGCCCGAGCGGTCTTTCCCTAATACTGAAATTACGCACTTCATAGAGTCCATCTCCTTGAGCGTTGGAATATGACGATCGCTCCTATTGAGCAACAGAAAGTAATTTTAGCTTAACGAATCTCTCACAGTGCCCAAGCGAGCCAAGGGGCTCATCCGGCATGGTCATAGGATTTGAAAGGACATCGGCTCTGCCTTCGATACCCCAAGAGCCCGTCCGACGAAGGCGGTTCTACCCTACCCGCTTCGCTTCCCTAACTTCTTCAAAGGAGTGAATTCTATGCTTACTATCGGTTGCCATCTTTCCACTCACTATGGCTACGAACGCATGGCCGAAGAGGCCGTTTCCATTAACGCCAACACGTTCCAGTACTTTACCCGCAATCCTCGTGGCGGCCACCAGCGCGCCCTCGATGAAAAAGACATCGAGGCCTTCAACCACTACGCCCAGGCCCACAACATTGTGGATCCGCTCGGCTATGCTCCCTACGATTTGGACCCCGGCGAGGCCGATCAGGCAAAACAAGACTTTGCCCGTCTCGTCATGATGGAAGATTTGGCGCGCTTAGCCCTGATGCCCGGTTCTCGCTATCTGATTCGTCCGGGCTCTGCCCAAGATGAAGACACTTCGAGCGCCCTCAATCGCGTGGCCGAAGCCCTCAACCACAGCTTTGAAGCGCAACCCAGCATCCCCATTTTGCTGGTAAATATGCCCGGCGAAGGCCACCAAATTGGCTCCACGTTCGAAGAGTTGGCCGCCATTGTAAAGGCTACCGATCCGAAGTATCCCTTAGGGATTCTCTTGGACACCTCGGCTGCCTATGCCGCAGGCTATGACCTCAAGACTAACCTGGATGGCGTCCTTGAACAGTTCGATCAGACCATCGGTCTCGATAAGCTCAAAGCTATTCACTTAAACGATATCAAGGAATCCTTGGGCAGCGACGCCGACCGCCATGCTCGCATCGGAGAAGGCCAGCTGGGCTTTGAGGCTTTGGCAGCTCTCACGGTACATCCCGCACTGCGAGAGCTTCCCTTCTATCTGGAAGAACCCAAGGCAGATCTGGTGATCTACGAAAAGGATATCGCTCGGTTCCGCGCCTATGCTGAACAGCACTAAGGGACGCTAGGGACGCATAATAAGCTGCATCGCCTCGTTGCGCGTGGCTGCATTCTCAAAGACGCCACGCACAACGCTTGTGGTGGTAGTGGATCCTGGCTTGCGCACCCCGCGCATTGACATGCACATGTGCTC
This sequence comes from uncultured Parvibacter sp., assembly GCA_910587945.1. GTDB lineage: Bacteria > Actinomycetota > Coriobacteriia > Coriobacteriales > Eggerthellaceae > CAJUNI01. Next base: position 6,648 of record CAJUNI010000007.1, on the reverse strand, counting down.
GGCCTCCATTACAACCAGCACTCCTTGGGGCTGCAACTCTTCAACCAGCGTATCGGCCACCTGGGTTGTCAGGCGCTCTTGCACCTGGGGCCGTTTCGCATAGGCATCCACCAGTCGTGCCAGCTTGGAGAGGCCGCAAATGCGCCCATCGGTGCCCGGAATATAAGCCACGTGGGCTTTGCCAAAGAACGGCACCAGGTGGTGTTCGCACATGGAATAAAACGGAATGTCCCGCACAATGACCATGCCGCCGTGATGCTCATCAAAGGTGGTCTCAAAATGACGAGCCGGGTTTTCGGTCATACCCGCGAAAACCTCTTCATACATCCGGGCTACCCGTGCCGGCGTATCCAGCAGTCCTTCGCGGTCGGGGTCTTCCCCAATTCCTTCTAAAATGAGGCGAACGCCTTCTTCAATTTTTGCGTTATCCACAGCGAATCTCCTTTATAGCAACAGCGCAAGCCATACTAGCACGGCTTTGGCGGCCCGGGGGCAAAGCTCACGGCTCTTTCGCTCACGAACTGCGTTACTGGCACTTCTTGCTCGAGAAGCTGAAACTCCAGATGATTGCCCGGGCGCCAGCGCCAATCTCCTCCGCTCTCACCTCTCCGGACGAGAGAGCGAACAGCTGAACCCTTTAGTCAAGGGCCAGTTCCAATCCAATGGGGCAATGATCGGAGCCAAAGACATCATCATAAATGGTGGCAGCCACGACTGACGAGGCCAAAGATTCACTCACCAAGAAGTAGTCAATGCGCCAACCAGCATTGGTCTGCCGTGCCTTGAATTTGTAGTTCCACCAGCTATAACGTCCTTCTTCGGTGGGATGCAGTAGGCGAAACGTATCCACGAATCCCGCTTGCTCCAGCGCGTCAAACTTACCCCGCTCTTGGTCAGAGAAGCCCGATGCGCCGCGGTTGCGATCCGGGTTTTTCAAGTCAATATCCAAATGCGCGACGTTGAAATCCCCACACATGACCACCGGTTTTGGAGTAGCGGTTTCTCCGGGCTCGGTGAGCGCTAGTTCCTCGGGCGCGTGGCCCTGGCCATACCCCTCATCTCCTTGGCGCTCAACCCCCACACCTGCCGGCAGCACACCCAGCTCTAGCCCTTGGCAAAACTCACGAAAGGCATCGTCCCATTCCATACGATGATCAATGCGCACAAGATCCATCTGAGAATTGGGGGTGTAGACATCCACAAACCAGTAGTTCTCGAACTCGCAGGCCACAATCCGGCCTTCCGTATCTAAGTAGTCTGAGCCTAATCCATGAAGCACCTGGCGCGGCAATTCCTTACAAAAGACAGCCGTACCGGAATAGCCCTTCTTCTGGGCATAGCTCCAAAACTGGTGATAGCGCGGCAGCTCCAGATCCACTTGACCGGCCTGAAGCTTCGTTTCTTGCAAGGCAAACACATCGGCAGCAAAGGCGTCGAATATCTCGAGAAAGTCCTTCTTGAGTACGGCCCGCAGCCCGTTTACGTTCCAAGATACTAGTCGCACACCCATGGCCTATCCTTTGCCTTTCTGCCCCGATCGCCCAGGGCCTTCTGAACCCACCGCTTGCTTTTCGTGCCCGCCCTTCAGGCTTTCGCCTTAGCTCAAGCGCTACCAGGGGCAGGCCGCGAGCTTACTTATGATAGGGCTCGTGACGCGAGATTTTGAACGCACGATAGATTTGTTCCAAAAGAACCACCCGGGCCAAATTATGCGGCAGGGTGATGCGACCCAAGGACACCAGCTCATCGGCCCGATGGCGCACCGCATCACTTACCCCCGAGCTACCACCCACCACAAAGGCAATGTTGCTGCGACCGAGCAAGCCCAACTCATCAATGCGCCCGGCAATATCCTCGCTGGAGCGCAGAGGGCCTTCGATAGCAAGAAGCACGGTATAGGCACCGGTCGGAAGAGCGGCCAGGATAGCTTCGCCTTCTTTAGTGCGGGCAGCATCAACACCCCCGGCTCGATCCGGGTCAATGTCGGCCACCTCCACCACGGATACCTGGGCGTAGGGCTTGAGTCGCTTGAGATACTCGCCACAGGCGTCGGTCCAAAAGCGCTCTTTGAGCTTCCCCACTGCCACCACCGTGATTTTCATGAGGCACCTTCCCCGTTAGAACTCAAACGCTGCGGCCAGCACTTAGCTATTCGGTAGCTTGACCTGCAGAAACCCAGTCTTTACCAATAACCACGAGGAAGTCTGAGTTGAAAATATACTCATTCTCGTTTTTCACCGCGCGACCACGACCCAGCAGGTCCACAATCTCTTGGGCATCTTCGGCTTGGGAGTCTTTGTTGTAGACCACCACGGTCTCCAGATAATCATCGCGATTCGCATTGCCTGCTTCAGTGGTGTAGCCCAATTCCTTAATAGCCTCAGCCGCTTCGGCGCCCACGCCGCTCACGCCGCAACCGTTGCGCACCGATACTTTGCCCGAACGCTTGGAGCGGCTGCGAGCCGTATTTTGCGAGCCGTCAGCGCCCACCGTAGCGCCGCCCGCATCAGACATCACAATGCCGGTAATGGGATCGATAACACTTTCGGCCGTGGGAGGAAGACCCTGGTTCACGCGATCCATCATGATAGTCCAAGCCTTCTTATCCAGAATGTCCCACCAGATGCCGCCACTGTATTCCGAAGTCACGGGCTCTACAGCCGTATAGAAATCCTGCTCCATGTTAATGCCGCGCAACGCCCCCGCTAAATTAATGATGAGTCCTGCATCCATATCGGTGGTGACATAGCGGGAAAGAGCCTCAATGGTAGATACCATAGTAGTAGGATCGCTATCCAAAATCTTCTTGCAGATAGCCGCAATTACCATGCGTTGATTAGCTGCACGGTAGGCATCGCCGGAGCCAATATCATCGTAGTTATGACGGGAACGACACAGGATAAGGGCCTGTTCGCCATTGATGGTTTGCACCCCTGCATCCAAATGGCCGCCGGCATCTTCGTCATTAATTTCCACTGCCACATCTACCTCAATGCCGCCGAGGGCATCCACGATCTCTCGGAATCCATCAAAGTTAATCTCGGCATAGTGAGAAATAGGCACACCGGCTAATTTAGAAACGGTCTCGATGGTGTAGGCAGCGCCGCCGAAGGCATGGGCGACATTGAGCTTTTGCACACCGTGCTCCCCCATGTCGATTTTCGTATCGCGCATGAGCGAGATAACGGCTACTTTTTTCTCCCGCGGATCCACCCGCACAAGCATCATGGAGTCCGAGCGGAAGGAGTCTCCGAAGTCCCCAGAGGATTCTCGCTCTGCCGAGCCGTCGGTGCCCATTAGCAACATATAGAACGGATCAGTATTGCCTTCGGTTTTCTCCAAAGCGGCCAGGGCTTCTTCGTCCATATTGGCTCGAAGGTTGCCGTTGATGATGTTCACATAGGCGAAGGCAACGCCCACACCCACTAATACCAGCACCAAAATGCCCACTAAACAACCCGCCACAATCTTCAAGCGGCGACTACGCCGCGCACTGGCTTGGCGCGACACCGTTTGAGCCGCCATGCGTCGAGAGTAGGGATTTTCCATTCCCGGGTCCTGAGGGCCGTTGGTGCGGGTGTAGCGCGAATAGGCCGCTGCACCACTTTGCTGACGACTTTCACTGCGACGACTGCTTGAGCTTTGCTCTTCGGGCGCGCTGTGGGCACCCCGTTTACGCGAACGAGCCCGCACATCTTTCATGTGCGTGGAGGTATTGCTGGGGGATGTTGAGCGCGAAGAACGCCCTGAAGAAGACGATCGCGATCCGTAGGAATCACGGCTGTAGGATCGTGGCATGGAGAGAGTCTCCTGTTCCGTTTCTCTGGCAGCACAGCGAATATCAGGGGATATGCGCTATTTCCGAGAGATGCTGCATTGGTCCATGAACGTCTATTCTTGCGCGTAATGAGACCCTATTGCAACAAAATCCACGAGTTAACGACGAAAAGCCACAAGCCCTGTAAGGAATCTTCACAGAGATTTAAGCCTCGGATTTGACGCCGAGTCGCTGCACCATAACGTCGTTAGCCGCCCATTCCACGGAATCATCCAGGGGCGCTAAGGGCGCGAAGGCCGTACCCGTGCGCTGACTGTGGCGCTCAAGAGCTTGAGTCAACAGCCAGTCGGCCACCTCCGGGTTCTTCGGCAACAAGGGGCCATGACCATAGGTACCAAGCACGTTACGATAGCGCGCACCGTCAGCGTGACTTTCTTCGCTATTACCGCAACCCACCGAAGAGAGCACCGTCCCGAAGGGCTCTACCCCCGCGTCCAAATAGGTTCGCCCTGCGTGGTTTTCATAGGCCACCACCGGGCGCGTCGCCAAGGGGGACGCCAGTACCATGTTGTCCACCAAACGCTCGCGCGCCGTACCCGGGCGTTTCGTTTCCATGGGCAGAATGCCGAGCCCCTCTACCTCATCATCGCCCAACAGCCAGATGCGCCCGAGCATCTGATAGCCACCGCAAATAGCCAGCAAGACACCGTCGGCTTCCACGTAGGCCGCAAGCTCATCTTTCATGGCCATCACTCGCTGAGAGGCTAAGCGCTGCTCACGATCGGGGGCTCCGCCCAAAAACACGAGGTCTGCCTGGGTTAAATCAACCTCGTCCTCGAAGCGCACCGCTTCGACTTCCACCGGAATCCCGCGCCAGCGCAACCGCTGAGCCAGAGCCCGCACGTTGCCGCCATCACCGTAGAGATTCAGCAGGTCGGGGAAGAGATGCACGATGCGTACAGGGTCTGTGCCCTGCTCGGCATCGGGGGCGGCTGAGGGCACAGGATCTTCCGCTGGCACAGCGCTCTCATCGGCGGTGACCGACGTTGATGCTTGGGAGGGAGCAGCCTGGGACTCAGCGACCTCAAGCTCATCCGTGGCCTGGGATTCCGCAGCTTCCGCTGCCGCAGGAGCGGCGGCCTCTGCAAGCGCTACCCCTTCCCCATTCCGCTGAGCCAGGCGATCCAGCTCCTCATGAACCGGCGGCAGAGCGGTATAGTTGGCGATGGCATAGGCCGGGGCATTCTTATAGCCCGGCGTGGATGCCATCCAAGCGAACACCTCTTCCATACCCTCTACCAGCTCAGCGCTAATGCCTGCGTACTTTAGTCGCAGTTGCAGGTCGTTCTTGCGCTGGCCGCCTGCAAACACCACGGTGCCCGGTTGAGAAGCAAGTTCTTCAAAGTCGATATCCCAAATCCAGGAGATATCGCGACCATCGGCAATTTGATCATTGATGAAGAAGGCCACGGCTTTCGGGCTCTGATCCTGCTCCACAATCTTGAGATTCTGATTGAAGCCCGTGGGGTTCTTCGCCAAATTGAGAAGCACCGGATGGCTACCCACGGTATAGGCCTGAAGGCGGCCATTGCGCGGGTTAAATGCGTCCACTGCCTGCTGGAATACAGGAGTCGGAATACCCACCGCCTCCATAAGCGTCCAGGCAGCAAGCAAGTTGTACACCAGATAGGGCGTCGATTGAGGGGAAGTAAGGGTAGCCGTTGCGTGGGTGCGCCGATCTTCGACCGCAAAACTCAGCTCCCGAGCCCCTAGGTTCACCTGAGTAGCCGCCACATCGAGAGCCGGCCGCTCAAAGCCGCAGGTCTCACAATAGTAGGAGCCCAGCTGACCATATTGGCGCCAGTGGTAGCTCACCATCCCGGCACAGCGTTGGCACATGGAAGCATCGGCCACGGTGTTTTGCTCCAGTCCCATAGGTTCATCCACCCCAAAAGCAATGGTGGAGTTCGGGATAACCTCAGCAATGGCTGCGCACTGAGGATCATCGGCGTTGTAAATGAGTGTGGTGGACGGGGAACTTTTCAGAGCTTGGGCGATGCTATCCTGAATCACCCTGATTTCACCGCAGCGATCCAGCTGATCGCGAAAGAGGTTCAATAGCACCACATACTGCGCTTTTAGCTGGGGCAATGTCCGCGCAAGCCAGAGTTCATCACTTTCGAACACGCCCCACTCAGCCGGGTGCCCCTGAAGAAGTGCTGAGGCCACCCCCGTTTGGAGATTTGCGCCCGTGCGATTGCAAATAATGCTTCGCCCATCGGCCTCAAAAGCATCGGCCACCAAATTGGTCACGGAGGTTTTCCCGTTGGTGCCCACGATGACCACCGACCCCACCGCCAATTTGGAACGCAGGTCAGCAATAAGCTCAGGGTCAATAGCCAGAGCCACTTTTCCCGGCAGATTTCCGGCAGGACGGTGAGCCAACCGGCGCAACCCCCAGGTGAGCACATTGCCCGTTGTCCGCGCTAATGCCGCTTTGACGCTCATGAAACAACCTTCCTTCGCACGACCCAACGCTCGGGGGCCGTTCTTGTTTTGTAGTAACCATACCAGAGACTTTGTTTTTGTATGACCATTTCCAGACGGCTCCTTGCACGCTCCAAATGCTGCCGCTATACTGAGTCCTTGCTTCTGGAAAGAAGCCGTGCGCCAACGTGGCTCAGCTGGTAGAGCAACGCACTCGTAATGCGTAGGTCAGCGGTTCGAATCCGCTCGTTGGCTCCAGAATTTGCGCAGGTCAGCAGGGAAATCTTGCTGGCCTGTTTTGTTTCCCCGGGCGCCTCAGGTGCCATCCTCGGGTTAAGGCTCAAAAAGTGTGCTTTTGGGGATTATTCACCTCCTGTATTGAG
>CAJUNI010000006.1:28095-47207 GCA_910587945.1 uncultured Parvibacter sp. | reverse complement strand
GGACAGTGGGTTCCAGATCCAGTCTGCTGGCTTCCTCAATGTCCTATTCGCTGGGATTCAAATAGACCTGAGCATAGCTTGGAGGAATAACCCACTCCCCCGTATCGTCCACATAGCCAAACAGCGATGTCTCGGCATCTTGGGCTGCGGCCAGCCCGTGATAAAACGAGCCCAAAGTGGGGAATCGGGGCGACACGTTCCACTGACCATTGCGGTCAATGAATCCATAGAGATGGGTCTGGGTGTCTTTGGCTGCCGCAAGGCCATTTACAAACTTGAAGGCTTCCTCAAATTGCGGCTCCAACACCACCGCCCCGGTGCTATCTACATAGCCCCAATGGTTGCTCCAGAGGTCCTGAAAACTCGCCACACCGTCGTTGAATTGACCCGCCCGAACGCGATCAGCAACCGGTTCAATGGCCCAGGTTCCGTCCAGCCCAATCCAACCGGCATGCAACAAATGGGAAGAAGCGCGCGCATTACAAAGGTTCTCGGCGAAGGAACCCGGATCATAGAATTGCTCCGGAATCACCATGGTGCCCGTGCTATCAATAAAGCCCCATTGCCGATCTGAGCCTACCTGGGTGGTAACGCTGCAGAGCCCCTGATTAAATACACTGCCTCCCACAAATCGCGGTGGAATAGCCCATTGACCTGAGTTGTCAATAAAGCCGCCATAGTAGATGCCATCGATTGGGTCATCTCCATGGGCTTGAGAGGATTGAACAAAGGCAAGGCCTTCCTTAAACATAGCTGCGGAGGGAAAGACTGGCTCAATAGCCCACTCCCCTGACGCATCCACATAGCCCCAGAGCTCGCTTTGAGTATCTTGTACGAGGGCGAGGTCCTCGGAGAACATACCCGCACTGCGGAATTGGGGCGCTATAACCCACTGGCGCTGCGCGTTCAAAAAGCCCCAGAGCTCTGTGGTGACCTCTTGGGCGGCATAGAGCGAGCCCCCACTATAGGCCACCGGATTGATAACTTCCTCTTGTGTCTGCTGGGTACTTTCGGGGCCTTCGGTCTCTTCAGGAGTTTGACGATCACGCGCCTGCAACCCCAACACAGCGCCAATACCCCCAAGGCCGAGCGCCAGAACGCCGACGGCTGCCATAGTCACCACCGACCGGCGCGTGAGCCCACGCTTCTGGGACTCGGCAGCACGGTGGCTTGAGGCGTCCGTAATGGTGATGCCGCCCGCATTCTGAGGCAACACCGTTAAAGGCGGCTGGGCCGCGTTTGCAGCTACGGCCTGTTCAGCGCCTGCTATGGGAGATGCGGGGGTAGCCAGCGCTGCATCGGCAACATCTTGGCCGAGTGCCTCACGGCAAACCGCTTCCATTTGGGCTGCCGAGGGGCGTTTCTCCTGATCCACCGAAAGGCCCGCTTCAATAGCTTGAGTCAAACGCTCATAACCCGGGCAATGCAAGGGTGCTGGCGTGGTCGAGGTTTTAATTTCCCAGGGATGTTGCATTCCCTGTTCAGTCAAGCGAAACGGTGTGTGTCCTTCCAGTAATTCGTAGAGCATTGAGCACGCCGCATAGACATCGATGGAGGGAGATTGGCGCAAGGTCAGAATATCGGGCAGGGTATCAGCCAGCATTTCAGGAGCACCGTATTCCGGTGTTGCGTGGCGCAAAATGGCCGTGGTAGCTGTGAATCCCGGTTCGACCCGATCAATAACCGTAGTCGATCCAAAGTCAATGATGCACAAATCGAAGCTGCCGGAAGCCTGTTGCTGCGCCAACGAGCGCTGGGTGGTGCGCACCATAATGTTACGCGGTGATAAGTCGCGATGGACAGGCCGGGAAGCCAGGCAATCGAGAGACGCGAGTACGACAAAGAGCGATGCCCCTAAGGCAGCCACGGTCTGAGGGTCAAGTCGACCCTCAGTGCCTAGTTGCTCTCGCACCGCCTCAAGGTTTACCCCCTCAATCCACTCCATGATGATGACAGGAGCCCCTTCAGCCTTGCCATAACCATAGAGTTGCGGAAACCCCTTGAGACCCGCCACAGCCAGCTGGTTTTCGTACTCATCGCGAAAGGCCAAGATGCTTCCGTGGGACGCAAGGGCTGGTGGCACCTGAGGAAGCGGCGTACCTTCGAGGCCATTACGCAACCGCTTAATAGCAAAGGATTCCCCAAAGGCATTAAAGGCATGGCTCACCATACCGTTAGCCCCATAGAGCCGAGGGCCGGTGCTATCTACAAGCAAGGTGGAGAAGCGACGCAGCGTTTCTTCCCGACGGTTCACTGTCACAGGAAACGCCGGTTCAAACTCTTCAATTTCCAGCAGCTGCACCGGTTGGGATGAGGCTTCAGTGGAAGGAGAATTGTCAGGCTGTAAATTCATAGGTTCACCTTATCAGAAGGAGCCTGTCTCTGATACAAACAGGCTACTCTTTGGAATGCCCCTTTAGCCTACAGGCTACCCGCTCCCTATTGTTTGCGCAATTTTTCGGGAAGAGTCAACCCGATATAACCAGCGGCTTACAAGGGCCCAACAATCCCTTTTTAAGCTAGATATCCTCGCCATCAGGCGGTTTAGGATACATTCATGACTGCAATCGCAAAACATACGTCCCAAGCTCAATCCCCCGAATCCAACATCCCGGGAGCCGGATCTTCCTCCAAGGAAATCGCCTCACCCAAAAGCTCTTCTGCGGAGGATCCATCACCCACAGTCTCGGCGCCATCCCCTTCAGCGAACACTGCCAAAGCGCACAAGCAGGTTGAGGCCGCAAACTCTGATGACGGCGGCCTGCACGGCTGGCATCTTATAGCGGTCTTCTTGGGCCTAGCCATAGGCATGTTTGTAAGTTCCCTCTCAGAAACCATTGCCGCCACCGCATTACCCACCATTGTGGGCGACTTGGGTGGCGTGGAAATCATGCAGTGGGTTTCCACTACCTACATTCTGGCCTCGACAGTTTCGATGCCTTTCTATGGCCGCATGGGCGACCGTATTGGCCGCAAACATCTGCTGATCTGGGCCTTAGGGCTTTATGGAGCTGGCAAATTCATTTGCGGTATCACGCCCAACATGGAAGGACTCATTTTTGGCCGCGCTGTCTCTGGCATCGGTGGCGGCGGCTTGGTCATTCTTTCTCAGGCAATTCTGGCTGACGTTGTCTCCGCTCGAGCCCGTGGAAAATACATGGGAGCCATCGGTGCGGTGTTTGCTGTTTCGAATGTCCTCGGACCGGTGCTAGGTGGCTGGTTTGTGCAAGTTACTGGCTGGCGCATGATTTTCTGGTTCACCATCCCCTTAGCCCTTATTGCCATGGTGGTTGCCGGCATTTTTATTCCCCGAGATGCCCATAAAAGCGCTGGCGAAAAGACCGATGTCTGGGGCATCGTCTTTTCCACTACCTTTGTGGTGACCCTCGTACTGGCCTGTTCCTGGGGTGGCAGCCAATACCCCTGGCTCTCTTGGCAGATTCTACTTCTCTTCGCCCTCACCATTGGTAGCGGCATCGCTTTTGTGCTGGTCGAAAGCCACGTGCAAAGCCCGGTGCTTCCCCTGTGGCTCTGGAAGAATCGCAACTTTACCCTTTGCACCCTCTGTGGAATGCTCATCTACGGATGCTGCGATGGCGCCGTGAATTACCTGCCTACCTACCTGCAGATTGTGGACAAGGAAAGCCCTGAGATTGCAGGGCTTATGATGATTCCCATGATGGCAGGCTCCCTTATTACCACCACCGCTACGGGCTTTATTGCATCCCACACCGGGCGCGTAAAGTGGATGCCGATTGCCATGGCCGCCGTGGTGGCCGGGGGATTTTTCCTCATGACCACCATGACCGCTACTACCCCGCCCTGGCTCATGATGACCTACTTCTTCATCTTGGGCTTTGGGCTAGGTATCGGATCGCAAATCCTTGTGCTGATTGTCCAGAATGAGTTTCCGCACAAGATGGTTGGTACCGCCACAGCAGCCAACAATTTCTACCGCCAAATTGGTTCTACCCTCGGTACCGCGGTAGTGGGTTCGGTATTTACGGGTCGCCTCACTCAACTGCTTGCAGATAAGCTTCCCGCCCATGCTTCTGTATCTTTGAGCACACTCACCCCTGAGGTCGTAGACAAGCTATCCCCTAGCCTGCAGCACACCATTGCCCTTGGCTACTCGGACGCGCTCATTCCGATCATTGCCGTATTTATTCCCATTGCGGTGGGATGCGCCGTCATGATGCTCTTCTTGAAGAAGCATCGCTTGGCCACAAAGGTCAACAACGAATAGCGCGGCACAGCGGGCACTCTCGTCAGTAACAGAAGGTGGCCGGTGCCCAAAGAACCCCGCGGCAATACCGTCACGAAATATCATGAGCGCGGTGACCAAAACCCACTGCAAAAGCGTTAGGACGAGAGCGCCTCGTAATCCGCATCGTCTACAGATGCAACCATTATGCGACCCAAGAGGCGGAATCCCTCTACCTGGACTCCTTCTTCCCCCATCGAATTCACCCATGCGCGAAGGTAGTCACCAATGGTGTGTTTAAAGGGATGGCAGGGATGATCGTCGCAGCAGAAGCGCTCCCACCGACAGGTCCCCTTACAAAGAGGCAACAGGGCGCAGTTTCTACATTCTTCATCGTCGAAGGGATGGCGCGGTGCCGTATCGGAGGGTAGCCACCCCTCTTGGTTCCAGGTATGCACATTACCCAGTCGATGCTGAGTGCGGCCCATTTCGCCGTCACATTTATAGACATCACCCAAGGCATCAATGGCGAAATAGTTCTCCTGCTGCCCGCGACAAAACAAAGCCGGCGGCCTCATGAGGGCTTCGAACTCTCTAAGGTCATGGGGCTGGCCGCAGAACCGCTGGGCTTGACGCCGGGCGAATTCTTCGTGATTCATAAGGTCAAACGTCGGCGTACAGAACTTCCCTTGGCCGAAGGTTTGGTAATAGTCGTTCAACTTAACAGCCATGACCGAAAGGCCGAAGCGGTTCTCCATGGCCGCATTCAGCGCCTCAAACTGCGCTTCGTTGGCCTTGTCGACATTCATTTGGAGACCGACCGCGATTCCTGCCTGTTGCAAATGGGCGATACCCTCCATCACCGCCTCAAACGAGTCTCCCATCGAGCGTTGAGGACGCCGGACATTATGAATAGCGGAAGGCCCATCCACGGTGACAAGTACTTCTTGTACCTGGGCCTTCTTTAGAAGAGCGGCTTCTGCCGGGCCAATGAGGGTGGCATTAGACACCATATTTGAAGCATAGGCAATACCGTGGGTGTGGCAAAAATCGAGCAGCTGGCTAGCCACAGACTCAATGACCTCAGGGGCCAACAGCGGCTCCCCTCCATACCATTGCACTTCCAAACGTTCGAAGGGGCGGGCGGCATAAAAGCGCTCGACGAAGTTGATAACTTCTGCTTGCATCTCCTGATCCATGATGGTGTTTGCCGCATCGTGGCCCGATTCGTAGCAATAAGGGCAGGCAAGGTTACACCCATAGGTGGGTGCCAGGCACAACGTGAACACCGACGGATTCTGTTGAGCTTCGCGATAGAGTCGCTCTTGCTGGGCGACCTCATCCTCCGTCATCGCCACCAGAAAGCCGGCAGCTTGCAAGCTGGATCGAAGGGCATCATCAGCTAGAGCATCGCTGCTCCCCATCCCCTGAAAATAGGCTGCCACCGTCGCATCTACTAACCCAAGGGCACCGGTAGCACTGTGGTAAAGAATCCATTCCCCGTCCCTTCTTCCCGGAACGAGGAGGCTATAGCGCGACGGCTTCAAAGCAGGACCTAAGCCCTCGCTGAGATCCTTCGGTTTTAGGGCCCTACCCATGCCGAACTCTCCCCTGCTCTCGCTATCTCCTTCTATGAACTCCATGCTAGGCCCGACTTTCTAGGAGGCAGAGGAAAACAGTTGCACCGTTTCTTCCATGCGCTCAGCAATAGGCACGCCAAAGGGACAGCGGGGTTCACAGGCGTGGCAACCAATACAGTCGGAAGCGTTAGCGCTCAAAGCCTCATAATGGGCCCGAATGCTCTCCGGCACCGTATCTTGCATCAATGCGAGGTCAGCAAACTTGTTGACCGTCGCAATGTCGATACCCGCCACGCAAGGCTGACAATGGCCGCAGTAAGTGCACTGTCCGAAGTAGGCGTGTTTGGGAGCGCTCGCTATGATGGAGGCGTAGTCCCGGGCCTCAGCCGGTGCATCTTCATAGGCAAGAGCCTGCCGGGCTTCTTCGACATCCTTGTAGCCACATAACACGCTTGCCACCGCCGGTCGGGTAAGGCAGTAATGAATGCACTGCGCAGGACTCAACGCCACCCCAAACGGCGATGCTTCGGCACTCAGAAGTCGCCCACCCGCATAGGGTTTCATGACCGTGATGCCCACTCCGGCAGCTTCACAAAGGCCATAGAGTTCCGCACGCTTGGGGTCAATACCCTCCCCTGCGGCTTCGAGATCCCCGAACAGCGTATCAAGATCATCGCTTGCAGGCATCATGTCGAAGGCGGGATTGATGGAGAACATGATGACCTCCACTACCCCAGACTTCACAGCCTCGATACCGACATCGGGGTTATGGGTAGAAAGACCCACATGCTTGATGCGCCCTGCGGCCTTTAGTTCTTGCACATAGGCATAAAACTCGCCTTCGATGCACTGGCGGAATTCTTCCACCGAGTCGATGTAGTGCATCATGCCAATAGCGACGCTATCCACGCCCAGCCGCTCCAGCTGGTCGTTAAATGCCGCCTCGATCTCCGGACGCTTACGGCTGCGCACATATTGGCCATCTTGCCAGGTAGAACCAATATGACCTTGAATAATCCACTGGTCAGTATGGCCCGCGATGGCATAGCCCAGATTGTCGCGAATCTCCGGATCCGACATCCAGCAATCCAAAATGTTAACGCCGGCTAAGCGCAGGGTTTCAGTTACTTCTTTGGTTTCTTCCGGACCATCCTTCATCCACTCCGGACCAAAACCAATCTCACTTACCGTAAGCCCCGTCGATCCCAGCTCGCGATATTCCATGGGTCCTCCTTCTCCCGCTGTTTGTCCCTAGGGTACCCCATGACAGCCAAAGCGAGCGGGTGGTTACCGTCGACGCGCTCAAAGAAACTCACCGAATAAGGGAAGCAGATCGACAAACCGCCACCTCCGCTGACGAAATTGCGACTTCTGGTCACAAACGCGAGATTTTAGCGCGAGCGTCCCTTCAAATAACTAGGTACCGGAACGAGCCTTCCTTTTTATTCAACATTTTTGTCATATCTGTTGAATAATTTAAGGTGTAACGCTGGCAAAAGACCGCTCAGAGCCTAAATTCGAGAAAAATCGCGCTAAAAACTCTTCCGTCTGACCAAAAGTCGAAATTTCGATGCGGAGCGAGGGTCCCACGGTAAGGTCAGCAGTTTGCGTTCTGCTTGTAGCTCCAACTCGGCCCAGCCCGTTCGGCTCCCTTAGGCTTTTTACATCCCCCCAAGAGTTAACCCATCCTCGATGATGAATAGCCGGTTGTGTACCCCCTTTTAGAACCCTCATATAACTACAAGGTCCTATTTTGTCGCTTCGCGCTGTTGCTATATTACAAAGCACGAATCAGCAATATCGTCCATTCAGGTCAGGTTAGTCTAGAGGGGGTTCTAAATGGATGAAAGAGATTTCGATGCAATTATCGTGGGCTCTGGCTGCGCCGGCCCCATTGCAGCCTATGAACTCGCAAAAGCAGGAAAGTCAGTTCTTGTAGTCGAGCGAGGTGATTACGCTGGGTCCAAAAATATGACAGGCGGTCGAATTTACACCCACTCACTACGAAAGGTTTTTAGCGACGAAGAACTACTTTCAGCACCTTTCGAACGCAAGGTTGTCCACGAACGTCTCGCTTTCATGGCTCCCGACGCTAATCTTACCGTCGATTTTGAGTCTGAGAAAATGCACGAAGTTTCCTCCGATAGCTATACCGTCTTACGAGGACCTTTCGATCAATGGCTTGCAGAGCAGGCAGAAAAAGCCGGAGCGGAATACATTTGCGGAATTACGGTTGAAGAGCTCCTGAAAGATGACAGTGGTTCGGTAATAGGAATTAAGGCTGGAGAAGACGAGTTGACAGCCCAAGTTGTCATTCTGTGCGACGGAGTCAATTCACTGCTCGCAGAGCAAGCCGTTAATTACAAGAAGCCTGCCCCAACACAAATTGCGGTGGGCATCAAGGAGACCTACGCTCTCCCAGCGAGCGTAATTACCGATCGTTGCTTAGTAAGCAACGACAATGAGGGATCTGCAATGCTCGTGGCGGGCAATGTCACCAAAGGCGTTTTCGGTGGCGGCTTTCTCTACACCAACAAAGAGAGTATTTCCCTCGGCATCGTAGCAAGCATTGATGCTGTTTCGAAATCAGACTACCCCATATACCAAATGCTTGACGACTTCAAAAAGCACCCTCAAATTGCCGCATGGATTAAAGACGGAAAGTTGATTGAATACTCGGGCCACATGGTTCCTGAAGGTGGCTTGCAGATCATGCCTCCTCTTGTAGGAGATGGTGTGCTATTAGCAGGCGAATCAGCAATGATGTGTATCAATTTTGGCTATGCCGTCCGCGGCATGGATTATGCCGTAGCCGCAGGACAGATGGCGGGCCAAGCAGCCGCAGCAGCAATCGATAAAGGCGCTACCTCCGCTGCAGGCCTTCAGGGATACGTCAGTGCTCTTGAGAACTCATTTGTAATGAAGGACATGAAATCCTTTGCCGCCGAACCGGCATTCTTAGAAAACTTTGATCGGATGTTCTGCGGCTATCCTGAGTTGGCTCGAAACATCTTCAACCAAATGCTGGTTATCGACGGAGCACCAACTAAACATATCAAGAATATTGCCATGCCCGAGATAAAGAAAATTGGATACATGAACATCCTTCGGGATATGAGAGGAGCTCTGCGAGCACTATGAGTAAACCTATCATACAAGTCAATGTTGACCAGCTGCTCTCAGTGGATAAGTTTCTTCCTGACGAAACGTCGCATATTGTACTTAGCGAGGACCCCGATACAGCAGAGTTTGAAAAGCTTGTTCGCGTATGCCCCGCCGCTCTGTACAAAATCACAGAGGATGGTTCAAAACGTTTTGATCATTCAGGGTGCCTAGAATGCGGAACCTGCCGTATTGCATGCGGTTCAACCATCGTAGAAAAATGGCAGTATCCGGATTCAGGCTATGGGGTGCAATATCGTTATGGTTGATGCAGCTCGAAACACCCCTACTTGTTAGTGGATTATTTGCACCGTTAACAGCAGCAAGGGAGCAGGAGGCTAGCCCCAATATTTTGAGGCGAATACAGCAGCCTGAATTCGGTTGTCGACCTGGAGCTTATTCACAATGCGAGAAATGTTCTTCTTGACCGTCGCCTCCGAAAGATACAAACGCTCACCAATTTCGGCATTTGTAAGTCCTTGGGCCAAAAGCCCAAGGACTTCTGTTTCTCGCTTACTTAAAGTCTCTACGGCATCACAAGCATTCTTCATAGCGGCATGGACTTCTGATGGCTTCGATAGCCTTGACCGCTCGAGGCCATAGATCATAACGGCGCCACTAATTATTCCCCAAATCATGCCCCGGACTCTATCAGCTGCGATAAGTTCACGGATGCAGTAACCATGAATCCCGCCGCGGAGAGCTTCTACAATGTCATCATCCGATCCGGAAGCCGAAATAATGATGATCTTGGTAAGGGGAGCTTCGTCGACAATGGCACGAATCGTGCGTAACGCCTGATCATTTATGGCAGTATCAATAATGCAAGCACTAAATTCTGCGCTCACACATAGGTCTTTTGTTTCATCTAAGGTGCTCGCAGCTCCAATAAGGCAGAACTCTTCCCATTGATTTATGAGAGCAACGAGACCATCCCGAAAGAGACTGTCACCGCTCGAAACAATAACGCCAATATACTGATCAGTTATCTGTTTTCTCAAGCTCGGTAACGTGTCCCCAGATTCATCAAGTCGTGGGAAATCCGTGTTCTCGCCTTGCTTTTCCATAGTGAACCTACTTCCCATAAATGAAAATTCTCAACCCACATTTACTTCTCAAACATAAATGCAACGCTCTGACTTTTATATATCCATTCGGATAAATTTGGGTATCAAACGGATACATTTTTTTACTTCCCACGACCCCATAAACTCTATTCCCTTAGCGCGCGCAGCTATCCACTCTGCCCTAATTTTTCTATCCCTTCTGGAACCAAAAGTGTACCCGCGAGATGCTTACAACCTTCCTTTCAAATTTATAGCCTACGCATAGAGGATCGACACAGAGTTGTGTCGGCAAGAAAGGAAGGAGCATCAATGGTCAAGGCAGAATTAAATCGTGTAGCAGTCCGGGTTAAAGACACGAAGCAAGCAGTAAAAGACTTTGAATCCCTATTTGGCATGACATTTTATGGCCCCTATGAAGACGAACACATGGGATTGTGCGTTGCTCTTCCTAAAAAAGGCGGCGTTGAATTGATGTCTCCTATGCATGACCATGACGCCATTGGCGCTTATCAAGCGTTACAGGAAAAGGGCGAGGGCGTAAGTGGCATCGCTCTTCGTGTTTCTGACTTTGAGGAAGCTAAAGCTCATTTCAAGGCTATGGGACTTGAGCCCATGGTTGAGTTTAACCATGGCGACTTCAAGGAAATGATCTTCCCTCCGCAGCCAGCCACCCATGGCTTAGAGATTGCCGTCAATGAATTCCCCGATGCAAATGGTGCAGCCATCCAATGCGCTTTAGACATGGGAGTCGATTGGAAAGACGTGTGCGACTGGAAAGACGCCGATTAGAGCCAGCAATTTACCGGAAGGAGGGTAAATGAAAACTGCAGTTGTTTTCAAATGGGCAATGAACCCGGCTGATCAAGTAGCAGCAGCTGATGGTTCTGTGTCATGGGCTGCCAATAGGCCTGAAGCTGGCGACGATGATCACGCTGCAATTGCTACCGCCATTTCTGCTGCCGACGGCGGTGAAGTGGTCGGCTTTACGGCAGCCAGCGGAGAAATTGCTTTTGGCGCCTCTCGTGGTACCGAGCGCACTATCGCGATTGATGGCATGGCGGTAGACGCCCAACCCTTAGAGATTGCCCGCGCTTACACTGAGGCTATTCGCAAAGAAGGAAATATTGATGTCGTAGCAATCGGCGACTGCGTATGGGATCCCATGGTGCCGTCCCTCCTAGCGGGCGCTTTAGGCTGGCCTGTTGTGTCTGCAGTTGACGAGGTTAAGCCAGACAACGGTAATCTACTCATCACACGCCGCTATGGCACAGGCACTCAAGACCTCCTTATAACCGGCCCCGTTGTGCTTGCAGTATCTGCTCGCCGCGAGGAGGCAGAAAAGCCTGGCATGCGAGTAGTGCTCCAAGCAAGAAAAAAGCCGGTCGAAACCGTAGAGCTCTCCGAGCTAAGCACCGACACCAACGATCTGTACGAAGTCAAAGGCTATCGCAAGCCCGAAACCACCGCGGCCAAGATCTTTGACGCAACTTCCGATCTAGATGGCGCCGTAGCTCAGCTTATTCAGGCAATGCAAATGGAAGGAGTGCTCTAATGGCGAATAAAACCTGGGTCATCATAGCTGACGATATGACCATCGAAAACTCCATTGCAGTCAGCTTAGAAGCCGGGCTTCCTGTAACCGCCTTGGTGTTTGGCGACAAAGAGCGCGCCTCAAAAGTTTCAGGCTATGGTGTTGAATCCGTCCTCTGGTTTGACACGACCGAAGTAATTGCCGAAGCTTACGAATCCAATGTTGCAGAATTAGCCGTCAGCGAAAAACCGAGCGTTGTATTGGGCGCAGACGAACCTACGGCTCGTTCAATTGTGGGAGTTACCGCCGCTCACCTTGGTGCACCTTGCGCTGCAGCCATCACTAACGTTGCCGTCAAGGACAGCTGTGCAACGATCGAATGTCTCGTAGCTAATGACCAATCTATAGAAATCTTCGAATGCGCAACCCCCGTTGCAGGATGTCTTGCAGATGGAGGAAAAGAGGCTAGCGTAGGAACGCCGGCCCCCATTACTGCCTATGACGAGGCACCCCTCACATCTATAGCTATTGTCTCCACAGACATCGATGAAGGCGCTGCTGCATCCTTAGCAGTTGCCGACCGTGTTATTGGCGTTGGTCTTGGTGTGGGTCCGAAAGACAATCTTCAGCATGTTTATGACCTTGCGGAAGTCCTAGGCGCCGAAATTGCCTGCAGCTTACCTCTGTGTGACAACTATCACTGGTTTGAGCACTCAAGCGTTGTCGGCACATCAACTCAAAAAATTAGCCCGCGCTTCTATCTTGCCTGCGGTGTCTCTGGCGTACCCCAGCATGTTCTTGGTGTTAAAGGCGCCAAAACCATCTGCGCTATTAACAAAGATCCCGAAGCACCCATTTTCCAAGAAAGCGCTTACGGCATCCTCGGTGATATGAACGAAGTTATCCCGGCCTTAACTCAGGCTATTAAGTCCTTATAAACCACATTTCCGTTTGGGGTTAATCGATGGATAGCAATTTCGCTTCCATCGCAAGAGAGAGGGAAAGGGGTCCCTATGACAGAGTTCGATGTTGAATACGATCTTGTAATTTGTGGAGGAGGTGCCTCGGGAAAATCTGCTGCGCTTATAGCAGCACGAGACGGAAAGAAAGTCTGCATCCTTGAGAAAATGCCTGAAACCGGCGGTCTTTCAGTTTTTGCTGAGGGTACAGCAGCGTTCGAATCCAGCGAGCAAAAAGAACGCAAAACGCCACGGCTCGCAAAATACCATTACCCTTCCAAAGAAGAAGGCTACGAGAAGTTCATGGGGTATAGCCATCAGCGGGCCAACTGGGATGTCGTGCGCGCCTTTGTAGACAACTCCGCTGAAACCATCGACATCTACAAGGATCTTGGCATTGTCTATAAAGCTGTAGATATCGCCGCCGAAGACGATCCGAATGAAGTATGGACATTCCATCTTCCCGAAGGATTAGGTGCCCATTGTCAAGAGGTACTGCTCGACGCTATCGAAAAACTGGATGTCGATATTTTCACGTGCACACCAGCCAAAGAGTTAATCATTGATGATGGGGCGGTAGTTGGAGTAGTCGCTGATTCCGACGGAGAGCCTCTGCGGGTAGGAGCAAAAGCAGTCATTCTGGCTACCGGCGGTATGGGTTCGAATCCTGATCGAATCGCAAAATACAGTTGGTTTACTCCGGCTGCGCACAACATGAACACGCTGACACCGCTTCAAAATGTAGGAGACGGTCTTGATCTGGCTTTATCCGCAGGAGCCGACCCCAACACAATTACTACCTGCCCGCTCCTAGCAGCAGGTGGCCGCAATATGACTATGGATTCTCAGGTTGGTGGTGCTGGGGTTAACCCGGGCGTATGGATCAATACGACAGGCAAGCGCTTTGCTGCTGAATCCGTGGCCGAGAACATTGGCGACTTGGGAACTTATTTTGGCAAGCAACCCAATGGTGAGGTCTGGTCTATTCTCGATGAAGCTAATATTCAGCGACTCATTAAAGAAGGCTCAGAAATAGCTATTGGCGAGTTTGTTGTGTACCAAAAGCCCATGGAGACGCTCCCTGTTGAGCTCGAAGCTCATGTCGAGTCTGGGTTAGTTAAAAAAGCCGACAGCCTTGAAGAGCTCGCGGAATTGATGGGGGTTTCCGTAGAGAATTTTATGGCCACCATGAACGCCTACAATCAGGCCTGCGAAACCGGCGTCGATCAAGAGTTCTTCAAGAAGCCCCAGTATCTGCGTCCCATTATTGAAGGACCTTTCTATGGCATTCCTTTAGCAACCGGCACTATGGGTTCTGCAGGTGGTATTCGAGTCAATGGTGACATGCAGGTAGTGACCTCCGATTATGAGGCTATTCCTGGTCTGTATGCGGTTGGCCTCGATGCTACGGGCTTATATGGCGACTCCTACAACATGGAAGTTCCTGGCGCTGCCAACGGATTCGCCCACACTTCCGGACGTATTGCCGCACGACACGCTATCGCCCATTGCATGAATTAACCTCCACTTCATCTCGCAAAAGTGTTTTCTCATTATTCACCTTTTAAGAAAGGGTTCGATCATGACTGATATCCCAAGAATGTCCAATGCTGCAAACTTCGGCACGCTCCCTACTCCCGAGCAATCTTTAGGCAAGCGCCTCGAGGGTAAGAAGATCTTGCTTACGGGCACAACCAAAGGCGTCGGACGAGTAACCCAGGAACTCCTGTGCGCTCAAGGTGCTTTTGTCTGCGGTTCCGGCCGTACGCCCGGCGTAGCTGCTGAGGTAGCAGCCGAGTTGAAGAAGAAGGGCTATCAAGCAGAGGGCTTTGATGTTGACCTCTCGGATTATGTGGCTGTTAAAGAGTGGGTCAAAACCTGTGCTGAGTTAATGGGCGGAATTGATGTCGTTATCAATAATGCTTCCCATCCGGGCATGGCGCCTTTTGAAGAGATGACGCCCGAAATCTGGCAGTATGGCATTGAGAACGAACTTGATCTTGTCTTCAATGTATGCAATTGCGCATGGCCCTACTTGAAGGACGCCGATGGTGCCTCCATCATCATCACCGGATCTACGGTTGGCCTGCAAGGCTCTAACTCTCCGCAAGCCTGCCACGCAGCGGCAAAGGGTGCTTGTGTCGCCTTAGCGCGCCAACTTGCTGCAGAAGGTGGTCCTTTCGGGATTCGCTGCAACTCCATCACTCCTGGCCTCGTCTGGACCGAGGCAATGGCAAATATTCCTAAAGAGATGGCTACCGGCCTTATTGCCGCCCAAACCACTCAGCAAGCAATTAGTCCCCTTGATATCGCCTATGCCTATCTCTTCTTAGCCTCTGACGAATCGCGCTTTATCACCGCGACTAACATTGCTGTCGATGGCGGTTGCGCAGGTGCAGTTACCGGTGGCATGCAGGGCGAAATTGTAGGTGCCTAATAAGGCTGCTTTTAGGACTTACCGCCTATAACTAAGTTTTTTACCCGGGACGCATCCCCTATTCCCCACCTCTTCTCTTCTCGTTTCGGACAGGGGATGCGTCCTTTTCTATACCCAATTCTATAGAGGAGCTCCTATGAAAAGCGCACAAAACTACGCGACCTTCGTGAACATTGTCATGAACATTCTCCTGGGATTAGTCATTAGTATTGCTGTGCTGATTTATATGGGCACTATTTTGCCTGTGCCATTCAGCGTCGATGCCGTTATCGGTTCAACCGTCTCAAGCTTTTTCGTCGGATTTACCGTTGGAACATTGCTGCCCATCATGGATTGGGCATTCGCAATCATCAAAGCGTTTAAGGTAAAAAGCAGCTTCATTCAGTACTTGATTACTGCTGTAACTTTAGGTGTCTGCATGGGCGTTTGTATTACCTGCGGAAATGCCATCATTAGCCAGATTGGTATCGGTGGCTGGGCTGCTGTAGGAGGATTCATCGCCGGATTCCTTTGGTTTATTGTCCTTTGCGCCATCGTCTTAGTAGTTCTTTTCCTGAAGCCGGTTCAAATTATTGCCTCCAAAGTAACTGGTTTTGATCCCGCAGCAATGCCTCAAGATATTCCTGCGGAGGTCTAAAGGAGAGTCGGCATGGACGAAAAAATTTCAATCAACGACCGATCTCTTTTTGATGTACGCAACGACCACGTTGTCGAACCCTTTCTGCGAAGGGTAGAAAGTACACCACCCGGATCCTGCCCTCTCTCCCTCCAGCTTGCATTCCTTGAAAGCTGCCAGGCTCAGACCTGCGGGAAATGCACACCTTGCTCTGAGGGCATTCCTAAGTTGGCTTCTCTACTTCGTAAGGTCGTAGCGTTTGAAGCAAACCCGCCCATGATTGAGGAAATCCAAGCCCTCGCAGAACTCCTTTGGAACACTGGCGACTGTGCCGTAGGCTATCAAGCAGGAAAAATGATTCTTGACGGTCTTGACGCATTTTCCGAGGAATACGAAAGCCACATCCAGAATGGCTGTTGTAGCCAAGGCGTCAAACAAACCGTACCCTGCGTAACGCTCTGCCCAGCCCACGTTAATGTGCCTGCTTATATTGCCCTAGCGCATGAGGAGCGTTTTGATGCTGCTATCAAAGTAATCCGAAACGCAAACCCCTTCCCTACCGCCTGTGCACTTGTCTGCGAACACCCTTGTGAGGCCCATTGCCGTCGAACGATTATTGATGCGCCACTGAATATCCGAGGCATTAAAAAATTCATAGTAGACAATGCGGCAGCCAGCACCGTAGACCACCCACAACGGGCGCAAAGCACAGGCAAACGCATAGCTGTCGTCGGCGGTGGTCCTTCGGGACTCACGTGCGCCTATTTCAGTGCACTCATGGGACATGACGTAGTTGTCTACGAAGGTAGAAAGCAGCTAGGCGGAATGATGCGCTATGGCATTCCCTCTTATCGATTGCCACGCGAACAGCTCGATGAAGATATTCGCGCCATCTTGAATGTGGGGGGAATCACCGTTAACTACGAATCGCCTGTCAATAAAGACACGATGAAAACTATCGCCGAAGAGTTTGATGCTGTTTATATTGCCATCGGCGCTCAAGTGGGTAAAGATCTCTCCATCGAGGGCTCGGATGCTGAAGGAGTTATGAGTGCAGTAGAACTCCTGAGCGCCATTGGAGATGAGATCTACCCAGACTTCACAGGCAAAAAGGTAGTTGTGATAGGCGGGGGTAACGTAGCCATGGATTGCGCCCGCACCAGCCTTCGCGCAGGCGCGAAAGAAGTTACGGTTGCTTACCGCCGTCGACTAGAGGATATGACGGCTCTCCCAGAAGAGGTTGAAGCTGCCCTTGCTGAAGGCGTAGAGATGATGTGCCTACAATCTCCCGTGCGTATCGAAGCGAACGAATCCAACCACGTCCGCGCCCTAATCTGCCAGCCACAGTATATCGGCGCGGTTAAACATGGACGGCCTGCTCCCGTGGCTGCTGCGAAACCCGAAATATCACTAGAGGCCGATGTGATCTTGGTGGCCATCGGGCAAGACATAGTCAGTGAACCATTTGAAGAATTTGGCATGGAAGTAAATCGCTCCTGCTTTGTGGCAAATGAGTATCTCGAAGCTACAGGTCAAAACAATGTTTTCGTCGGAGGGGACTGCCATACCGGCCCGAAAACAGTAATCATGGCTATTGCTGCTGGCAAGGCAGCAGCTCGCAATATTGACCTTTTTCTCGGGTTCTCTCACAAAGTTGATCCTGAAGTTGCAATACCTCCAGCTCGCCTAAATAACCGCACCGCTTATGGACGGGTCAATATCACTGAACGCCCCGCTCGTATCCGCAAGCATGATTTTTATGGCGTAGAAGAACGTCTTGGTAAGCAAGAAGCTTTGCAAGAGTGTAGTCGCTGTCTCCGTTGTGATGTATTTGGCATTGGAGCCTTGACGGGAAGAGGGTTTGAAACATGGTAAACATCACCATCAACAACCAAAGTATTCAAGCTCCCATCGGCACCAAACTGCTTGAGGCATGCAACATGGCCGGTGTCGTTGTACCGACCCTCTGTTACATGGCAAAAATTAATGAAATTGGCAGCTGCCGCGTATGCCTTGTTGAGGTTGAAGGTATGGGTCTTTGTGCCGCCTGCAATACCCCCATTCAGGAAGGTATGGTAGTTCATACCGATACACCCTCAGTACTCGCTGCCAGACGCGCCAACCTGCAAGCAATTATGGACAAACATCGCAATGCCTGCGCAACCTGTCTCCGCCAGGAAACCTGCGCCCTACGCGACCTTGCAAGTAAGTTTGATCTTGCAGACAACACCTCAGTAGCACCGGAAAAGGGAATTTGGGATGAAAGCTTCCCTCTCCAGCGAGACTCGAGCAAATGCATAACTTGCATGCGTTGCGTAGCAGAGTGCGCAAACGTGCAGCATTGTAATGTTTGGGACTTCACGGGAACCGGACCTAATATGCACATCATCGTGCGTGATGGGCGAAGCATACGCGACAGCGGTTGTACACTCTGCGGCCAATGTGTGACCCACTGTCCTACCGGAGCTCTTACCGCTCGTAACGACATTAACCGCGTTCTCAGCGCCATCGCCGATCCCGATAGTATTGTCGTGGCACAGGTTGCCCCCGCCGTACGAGCAGCCTGGGGAGAGGACTTAGGAATACCGAGCGCTGAGGCCACCCCGGGACGCATGGCAGCCGCTCTTAAACAACTCGGTTTTGACTATGTCTTTGATACCAATTTCGCTGCCGATCTCACCATTATGGAAGAAGGCAACGAATTACTTGAGTGGATTACAGAGGGCAAACCTCGTCCCATGTTTACCAGTTGTTGTCCTGGCTGGGTTCGCTTTGCAAAGCTTCATTATCCCCAATTCGCAAACCAGCTATCTTCAAGCAAGAGTCCTCATCAGATGATGGGCGCGGTGATTAAGAACACGTTGCTTACCGACAAAGACAATAACAAGAAGAGGTTATTTGTTGTAAGCATCATGCCCTGTATCGCAAAGAAATACGAATGCGATGTGCCCCAACTTTCAACCGAGGCAGGATCTGATGTGGACGCTGTTTTAACTGTTCGTGAATTTGCGCGTCTTATACGGATGACAGGAATTGAGCTCTCTCAGTTATCAGAAGAGGCTTTTGATGATCCTCTGGGAAAAAGTACGGGAGCAGCAACTATATTCGGACGTACTGGCGGCGTCATGGAAGCAGCCTTGCGCACTGCATCTTACTTACTTACCGGTAACAACCCGGCACTCGAAACCTGTGACACCACTGATGACACGCCTTCAAAGCCTTGGACAACCAAGGAAATATCAGTGGGAGGAATTGATTTGCGCATTGCCATAACGAGCGGTCTTGAAAACACCGCCGCACTTCTTGATGCCCTTATTGAAGGTACTGAGAAATTGGATTTCGTAGAGGTCATGGCATGTCCGGGCGGTTGTGCCGGTGGTGGCGGTCAACCTATTAGCTTTAATAAAGAGTTAGCTTCTGATCGTATCGCTATCTTAAACATGCTCGACGAAAACGATACGCTCCGCTTCTCCCACGATAATCCCGATATTCAGAGTCTCTACCGCGAGACGCTAATCACACCATTAAGTCCTCTTGCTCAGGAATGGCTTCATAC
>CAJUNI010000006.1:16637-28085 GCA_910587945.1 uncultured Parvibacter sp. | reverse complement strand
TATCTAGCCTATGAATGAAAACTCCTTTCTTGCAACAAACACAGCCAAGAATAGGAATGGTGTACCTTCCTGTACACGCCATTACTGTGCAGCAGATAAGCTCCTGGCCCACAAAGAGATCGTCTTTATGGGCCAGGAGCCCGGAGACCTTATTTCGGTAGAACTCTTCATTAACGGAATACCCATGTACTCATGTTCGACAAACGGATTTGGCGTTGCAACTCCTGCTGGATGCTCAGGCTATACCTTGGCAGCAGGCGGACCCATCGTTAGACCTTCCTGCCAAGTCGCAGTAATAACGTGTCTTTGTCCCCACACCATCCATCAACCGCGTCCGATCGCTATTACGCCCGCCGACAGCATTGAAGTCCGTATTGACTCCAGCAACCAGTCAAACAATGCCGAGATTTGCGTCATCGTAGATTCACAACGCCAGATATTCCAAGGTCCGTGCTTCACGAGCAGCCTTCGCTATGAGCCTAATGTTTTGCGGGGCTTCATTGCAAATAACTTCGATAGTCCATCGAAGAAAGGATAAATCCATGTCAACGCGATTGTCAGCACCTTTTCTTGCAGCAATGGTCCTCATGCTCACTCTTTTCATTTCCGGCTGCACCTCAGAGGAAACCGCGTCATTGTCATCTTCCTCCAATAATTCATCAACAGAAGCCACGACCGACGACATAGAGGCTCAGGCTGACGATTTACGCATCGTATCAATGAAGGGTCCAACCTCCGTAGGACTTGCTGCGATGATGAAGGAAGAACAGGGCGAATTCTCTATTACTGAACCAGCCGATCAAGTCGGACCCACACTCCTTCAAGACAAAGCCGATATCGCTCTGGTCCCAGCAAACGTAGCCGCATTGCTCTACCAAAAGACCGATGGGGGCATTCGCGTTATCGATATAAATACGCTGGGCGTTTTATTTGTTGTAACTGGAGACAAAACCATCACTTCCATCGATAGGCTCGAAGGAAAAACCATCTATATGACGGGAAAAGGAACTATCCCTGAATACACTTTAGTTTCGCTTCTTAATAAAAAGAATCTCTCGTTAAGCGATGTCGATATACAGTTCAAGTCAGATCCCACTGAAGTTGCAGCTCTCATTGCATCCGATCCTTCAGCAATTGGCATACTCCCCCAGCCCTATGCAGCTGCCCTCACACTCAAAAATGCAAATCTGGATATGACCTTGAACCTAGCTCAAGAATGGGAACAGATGATGGACGAAGAAGAGGGTGCGTTCATCACGGGAGTCACTATCGCAAGAGCTTCCTTCATTGACGAGCACCCTGAACTCATCCAAGAATTCCTCAAGCGGCACTCAGCCTCGGTAGCTATAGCGCAAAATTCACCCGAGTCTATAGCTCAAATCGTGGTCGATGCAGGAATCATCGATAACCCAGATGTCGCACTCCAAGCCATTCCTTATTGCAATGTCGTTTGTCTTACAGGCGAGCCTATGAAAGAGGCTCTTGCAGGCTATTTGAACAAGCTGTATGAACAGAATCCTGCATCTATTGGCGGGGCTCTTCCTGGTGACAACTTCTACTTCTTAGATTAACCATGGGTTTGCAGATCGACATACCGAAAAGAAAAGCTAAATCAGTTGCTGCTCAAGGGGGCGCGCTATTCTTTTGGCTCATTGTTTGGTATTTTCTCGCCGCTTTTATCCATAATCCTTTACTTATATCTACGCCCCAAGAGACTCTCTCGGCGCTGGGTTTATGTGTAATAAATCCAACCTTCTGGATGATGGTCCTAAACTCAGGATTGTTATTCATGGGAGTAGCTCTCGGATCAGCTATCTTGGGCGTTCTTCTTGGAGCAGTCTCGTTTCGAATCAAAGTGCTTGATTATCTTTTGGCGCCCCTTATCACCCTTATAAAAAACGCGCCTGTCGCGTGCGTTATCGTACTTTTACTTGTTTCTTTAGGATCTCAAGGGGCTACTGCCGCCATTGTTGTCTTCGTCGCATTGCCTCCCTTTTTTGTGGCTATCCAAGAGGCTCTAAACAACCAACCCTATGAAACACATCAAGTACTCAAATCGGGTGGCATCTCATCCCCGCTTATCTTCTTGGCTCTCACCTGGCCCGCGAGTCTTCCATACTTCCGAACAGCAAGTAAGACGGCCATCAGTCTGTCGTGGCGAGCAGGCATCACAGGAGAGCTGCTAGGTCTTCCTCTTGGCTCCATTGGTTCGGCAATCTACGTCAGTAAATTGACGCTCGATACCCCCATGCTGCTCTCTTTAACGCTGATGGTTATGCTCTGTGGTTGGTTATGCGAAAAAGCAGTTTTGGCTCTATTAGAGCTGACAGAAAGGGCGCCGCACCTCGCCATCTTTTTACAGAGAGCAAGGCATGCACAGCAGAAGCAATCTTCAAGAAACAGTGCTGTGAATGTTGCAAGGGTAGAGATTTCCCATGTCTCTAAAAGCTACGCAGGAAAACTCGTCTTAGATAATGAATCCCTCATTCTCAATACCACTGATCGCGTATGTCTCATGGCACCGACAGGAGCAGGAAAAACAACGCTCCTTCGTATCTTACTTGGTTATGAACAGCCTGACACAGGAACAGTCCGGAGACCTAATCTCTGCATTCCAACCATGCAAAGCGCAACAGTAATTGAGTCATTAACTGCCCTAGATAACATCTTGCTTTGCGCAGCACCCGATAGAACCGAAAAGGAGATACAGACAGCCTTAGACAAACTTCTACCAAATGACTGCCTTCCTAAGCCTCTTCGCGAACTATCTGGCGGAACTCGACGTTTGGTAGAAATTGCACGAAGCCTGTACGCACCGGGATCCATCGTGGTGCTCGACGAGCCTTTTGCCGGACTCGATCCCAAAACCCATGCAAAAGCTTGCCAGTTCATAAACGAACAACTTCAAGGTCGTTCGCTTATTTTTACAACTCACGACGCTGCAGACGCAGTAAACCTCAATGCGAATATAGTGCGAATCAACTCTTAGAAGTCCACAGCATATAGAGTCGAACTACAGCCGACGCTCAGGAAAGTGTCGCTCATGCCGGCCAATTACGGAACGAATGCGCGTCCTGAAACGCACCAACAAAGTGCTTGAGCGGCTCTCGCTGCAATTTCCCGTTTTTGCTATGCGCTCGACGCGCAATATGCCATGTCCCTGTTGTTGATAGCTAGCCAAATAATTAGGCCGCCACGTATGCGACGGCCCTGAACTATTCATGGTGGAGATGAAGGGATCCGAATCCGAAGGACCCGTTTTCTCCGAAAAGCACCTCTTGTGCCCTCTAGGCTTCGAGCATGCTGTATTGCTCGTCGTCCACAGGCTCGAGCCACTCGTTCGTAGTGTCCGTACCCGGCACCTCAAAGGCCAGATGTGAAAACCAGCTGTCGGCAGCAGCACCGTGCCAGTGCTTCACGTTCGCGGGAATGTGGACGACATCCCCAGGAAGCATCTGCTGGGCAGGCTTGCCCCACTCCTGGTACCAGCCGCGGCCGCCCACACAGACGAGCATCTGCCCGCCACCTTCTGCTGCATGATGAATGTGCCAGTTGTTGCGACAGCCTGGCTCGAAGGTAACATTGAAGAACGGCACCTGCTCGGTAGAGACGGGTGCCAGGTAGCTCTGGCCGCTGAAGTACTGGACAAAACCGTCATTCAGCTCGCCGATGGGAAAGAAGATGGTCTGTGCGTATTCCCGAATATCCATAGTCGGATCCTCTCTCTTACTGTCTTGTTCGATCTTACATGAGCCCCCAGCCAGAAGGTCAAAATTTCACCTGTTTCTTTACTGCCATGAGAAGCATCCTCACCTAGTTCTCCTCAGGCTGCAGCGGACCATAGTAGTAACTTGCGGTGGCGCCGCCATCAATCAGGAAGTCGCTTCCGGTGATAAACGCGCCCTGGGGTCCCATGACGAGCTCGGCGAGCGCACCCACCTCATCGGCCGTACCAGGCCACTTGGTGACGAATGCCTTGATCGAGTCGCGGCAGGAAAGATCCGCTTCCATCCACTCGCAATCGAAGCCCGCATCCGTCATCACCTTGCCGATGGCCTCGGCATTAGCAGCGCTCTTATCGCCGATGATGATCTTCTTTCCGTATCCGATGCATCGCGCGATAGCCATGCCGATCTGGCCTGCACCCGTCCACAAAACCACGTTCTTGCTCAAAGCCTATCCTCCCAGCTGAGTTGCTCACTTGACTCCATGCTTTTTCTATTGACTAATAGGAAAAAATAGGAAAAAAAGAAAACCGAAACTCGAGAAAATGATATCTACAGGGCTACCGCTCAGAACCGAAACAGGGCCGCCACGCAATGTGACGGCCCTGAACTATTCATGGTGGAGATGAAGGGATTCGAACCCTCGGCCCCCACGTTGCGAACGTGATGCTCTCCCAGCTGAGCTACATCCCCATGGTGATAGCGCCTTGTAGGCAAGGACTTATTGTGCCGTTCGACGCCCCTGATGTCAATGAAATTCTGTTCGCCGGCAGGAAGTCTAACAAAAGAAAGCCAGCCCCAATCGGACTGGCTTTCCTGACCTATCAGCGAGATATGAGTTAGAGCAGTACTTGCTCCGCTTCGGTTTCGCCCTCTTCGACATCTTGGATAATCTCAGTGTCCTCTTCGATGAAGGGAGCAAACAGCGGCTCACCATTCTGAGAAAGCTCCACCATACCCGTCAGTACATCCACATACTGATAGGACTGACGAGCCGTACGACCACGCTTACGATCTACTTCCATAATGAAAAGCTGGGGATGAACCTGGGTGAGCACCCCTTCACTTTCAACAATTTTCGAGCGGCCCATGTTAGCGCGAACCTTCAGGCGCTGACCTACTAAATCATTCAGGGCATCATGAATAGAATCGACGATCTTTGCTTGCTTAGCCAAATCCATGAAAACTTCCTTTGTGCCATTAGAGCGAACAAGTGACGAAATCACATAATACCACGGCTGTCAATAGTGGATATGATCTAGTCCCCTTTCGTGGTCAAACGGATCATTCTTCTTCACAAAGAACAATAGCCCTGTTTCTCAGGCCACTTTTCTCCCCTCCACCAGATAGGTCTAGTCCTTTGGTAGAATTTACATTTGTGGCTCATCCATTGGCTCCCTGTTCGGAGCCCACTACCCTTATCCAAGGAGGATTCATGGGATTTTTACAAGGTAAAACAGCCATTATTACTGGCGGCGGCTTTGCTGCCCTGAAAGACGGCTCTGCTGGTTCCATTGGCTATGGCATTGCAACCGCCTATGCAAAAGAAGGCGCAAACCTCACGCTTACCGGCCGCAACGTAGCAAAGCTGGAGGAAGCAAAGACCCGCTTAGAATCTGAATTTGGCATCCAGGTGCTTACGGTGCAGGCTGACGTCAACGCAGGTGCCGACAATCGCGCCGTTGTTCAAAGCGTAATTGATCAGACCATCGAGAAGTTTGGCCGCATTGACGTACTCGTCAACAACGCTCAAGCTTCTGCCTCCGGCGTCACGCTGGCCGACCACACCGATGATCAGTTCAACCTGGCCATCTATTCCGGCCTCTATGCCACGTTCTACTACATGCAAGCTTGCTATCCTCACCTGAAGGAAACCAAGGGCTCGGTAATCAACTTTGCCTCGGGCGCCGGTCTGTTTGGCAACTACGGTCAAGTGGCTTATGCCGCCGCTAAGGAAGGCATCCGTGGCATGAGCCGCGTCGCCGCTACCGAATGGGGTCCTGACGGCATCAACGTGAACGTAGTATGCCCCCTGGCTTGGACCAAGGCTCTGGAGGACTTCCAGACTGCCTATCCTGAGGCCTTTGAGGCAAACGTACACATGCCTCCCATGGGCCACTACGGCAACGTGGAAACGGAAATCGGCCGCGTAGTCGTGCAGCTCGCCAACCCGGACTTCAAGTTCATGACTGGCGAAACCCTGGTACTCGAAGGCGGTATGGGTCAGCGCCCCTAAGTCCGTGCGCCGTCCCCAGAGCAGCGGCCAAACCGCGCGCTCAATGCGCCTGTGAGTCTCGCATGCCGCTCCAAAGCTTCAATCAAAAAGCGACATCCCTTGGGATGTCGCTTTTTTAGTTCGGATTAAGGGGTAGACGATGTCTCGAGTTATGAGGCAGCGTTTAGTGCCTGGGGCAAAGGCACACTCAAGCACCCATCGTTCAATCTTGGGTAGAACCAATTGGATGATAGGACGAATCCGCGCACCTTTCCTTAACGGCCGCTGAGCTCCAACGAAGGATCGTCCTGTTGCAGGTCCTCGAACGCCTTCCCTAGCGCCACGAATTCATCCAAAGTGAGGGTCTCACCGCGACGGCGGGGGTCAATGGAAGCTCGCTCGAAGAGCTCGGCTAAGCGGGGCACCCAAGCTACCCCTGCCGGGCCGCGCCCTTGGAAGTAGGTCTTACAAGAATTAGCCAACGTTTTCCGCCGGCTCGCAAACGCCGCATCGGCCATCAAAGCTGCCCGTGCCCGCAGCTCAGGACCTACCGCTTCGCCGGCATCATCCTCGAGCGTACGACGATCAAGGCGAATTACCGCACTCTCAACCCGGGGTGGCGGATAGAAGTTTCCCGGCCCCACTGAAAAGCGCCCCACGGGCGTTGCTTGAAGCGCCAACTTAACGGTATAGGCTCCGTAGTTTTTCGTCCCCGGCGCTGCCGCCATTCGATCGGCCACTTCTTTTTGCACCATAACCGTGGCGCTTGTAAGCGAAGGAAATCGCTCGAAATAATCGAGCACCACCGTGGCAGCCACCGCGTAGGGTAAATTCGCCACCAGCTTATGGGGCGTGCCGTCCTCTGCCGCCAGAGGCGCCAAACCGCAGGCCTCTAAATCCGTGGCTCTCACCGCCAAGGCATCCATAGGCAGAAGCTGAAAATGATCGGACCACGGAGCAAGGGTGTCCGCCAACACGGCAGGCAAATCGGGATCCCGTTCCACTGATACAACCTGCTTAGCGTGCTTTAGAAGCGGAATAGTGAGCGTACCCAAGCCAGGCCCCACTTCAAGAATCACGTCCTGATCATCCACTTCTGCCAGGTCGATGATTTTGCGCAGGATATCGTCATTCACAAGGAAGTTCTGCCCGAGCGAATACTTCGCTTGCAGCCCATGGGCTTCAAGCACTGCCCGCGTGGCGGCGGGAGTAGATAGCGGAGAAAGCCTATCCACGATGATTCCGCTTTCCAGAGGAGGATTTCCGGCCAGACCCGCGCTCCCCAGAACGACCGGATCCGCTGGTTGAACGCTTTGACTCCGAGGATTTCTTCCCGGAGCGCTGAGCGCTTCCCGCCGGCGATTTCCCCGCGCTCCTCGAGGTTCCCTTTCCGGCAGCTCGACCGCCTCGCACGTTGCCAGAGGCGCTGGTTTCAGCTTTGCCACCCGAACCCTTCTGGGATGTCCGAGAGCCTTTCGAAGGCTTCCCAAGATCCAGTCGCGGTTTTTCCGCAACCGCCCCTTCGTCCCGGAAAGAAACTTCAACCTGAGAAGGGTCCTCAGCGACCAGCTCCTCTTCGCTATCCCCCTCCTGCTCTTCCTCAGCGACCGCTACTTCATAGACGTCTGCCTCGGCCGTAATTTCACCGTGCTCGTCAATTTTCCCCACCCAATCAAGGACGGTCTCCACCTGGAATCCCGCTACGGCAAGGGCCGATTGCACCGTACCCACCAACGGCTCAAACCCATGAGGGTCTCCCCCCTCGCCTACCACATGCAACAACGCAGGGCGGCGAAAAGGTTGTTCGCGAAGATTAGACCAGAAGTAAGGCTGCAACCGATCAAGCAGTGCTTTAAATTGCGAAGGGGCGCCAGCAAAATACACCGGCGACACCACGATCAGCTCATCGGCTGCATCAAGATGCTTGCGTACCTCATCCATGTCATCGGCTATCACGCACCGATGGATGGCCGCATCGCTTGCCTGCACCAAGGCACAGGGCGTAAGTGGGTCCCCTTCCTTTAGGGGCTCGGGACCTTCCGAAGCCTGGGCCCGGCAGTAATCGCAGGCGCGGCATCCTTCCAGGGTAAGACTCGCCACAGATAATATAGACACCCCGTCATCAGGATATTCCTCAATGCAGAGATTAAAAATCGCATCAGCGAGGGCTGCCGACCGACCCTCTGGCCGCGGAGATCCCACCATAATCAAACGATGCATAGGACGCCTTCCTAGAATGCTTCCAACTGCCACGGTGTAAGCCCGCGGTCAAAGAATGCCAGACTATTGCGATAGAGCTGCTCAACGAATTCGACCTCGGCATCGGATCCCGGAGCACAGCCCCGCACCTCCGCGAGCTTGGCTACATTAAAAAGCACCAATCCCGGCTCACAGCTGGTACCCCGAAGGGGCTCCGGACTCATATAGGGCGAATCGGTCTCAGAAAGCAGGCGATCGAGCGGTACCAAGCCGGCTGATTCGCGCACCTCATCGGCTTTCTTAAACGTCACAGGACCACCGAAGGCCAGGTAGCAACCCGCTTCTATCCAACGCTTGGCCTCTGCAGGGTCTAGGTTGAAACAATGCAGTAAGACCCCCGCTTCCGGAAAGCCCTCTTCGCTCAAGATTTCAAAACCCTCATCGTGAGCTTCACGCAAATGCAGCACCAGCGGAAGTCCTGCCTTTTTCGCCAAGCGAATTTGACGACGAAATACCTCACGTTGGGTTTCCCGAGGAGAAAGGTCATAGTGATAGTCCAGACCCACTTCCCCGAGTGCGCTCACCCGAGGATCCCGCAACTCCCGCTCAAGTAGGGATTCAGCCTGGGCATCAAAGAGCCGCGCATTGTGAGGGTGACATCCCACAGCAATGCGCACGTGCGGTACTTCCGGCAGGGCTCGAGCGGGTACGGCTCCTGCGACCGTAGCCGCACTCGATACGCTCGCGCTCTCTTGAGCCAGTGCAGAATCATCACCCGGCGCGCCGTCAAACCCCTCAGCGGACTGCGCAGCCGCAAACTCTGCCAGCAATTCGCGCGCTTGCTCTTGCCACGCACCCAGCTCATCGAAGGTGGTCGTACCGTCCTCACAGCAATCCACCATGGTCTCGATGAAGCGTACCCCATGAAAGCCAGCCCGGGCCAACGCTAACCCCGGATTAGCCAAAAGTTGCAAATGGGCATGAGTGTCCGCTATGGGCGCCTCGAAACGTGGAGCCGCAACTATATCCCAGCGTCCCTTTTTCCCCTTGCGATGGAAAGCCGCGTCCAGAAACTCTGGCTCGTCGTCAAAGCGTCCCATGGCGTCTACTATTCCATGGACAGGTCGATAGCATCCACATCAAGCCGCGGGAAGAGCGGGTCACCAGTCTCTACCAGGTTGCCGCTGGGGAGCTGCCCCCAGGCGCTGGCTTCTTGGATGTTGGTAACGGCGGTGATATCTCCCAAGCCCAAACGACGATAGACCTCAGCAGAGGTCTGGGGTGCGAAAGGTGCCATATACAGGGCAATAATGCGAATGGTCTCCAGCAGGTTATACATGACAAAGGCCAGTTCATCAGCCTTTTCAGGATCCTTCGCCAACTTGAAGGGCTCCGTTTCCTCAATGTAGCGGTTTGCCCGGGCAGCAAGGGCCTGTACCGCAGCGGCGGCCTGGGTAAAGTCTACCTGCTCGAGCGCCTGATCATAGGTTTCATAGAGGCCAGCCGCTTCCTCTTTCAAGGGATTATCAAATGTGGCTGTCGCCTCGGCATCCACCGTCGGAACCAGGGCCTCAAAATACTTCTTATTCATATTGAAAACGCGGCTGACCAAGTTGCCCCAGGTATTAGCGAGTTCGTTGTTGTACACCTGCACCATGCGCTCCATAGAAATAGAGCCATCATGGCCAAACTGCACATCACTCATGAAGTAATAGCGGTAGGCATCCACACCAAAGACCCCTACCAGATCCGCCGGCTTCAGCGCATTGCCCTTGGACTTGGACATTTTCTCACCCTTGGTAAGCAAGAAGCCGTGGCCGAAGACCGTGTGGGTAATAGGCAGCCCAGCCGCCATGAGCATAGCGGGCCAAATGACACAGTGGAAGCGAATGATGTCCTTGCCAACGAAGTGATAATTCATGGGCCAGAACTCTTCAAACTCACCGGGACGATCGGGGTCGTCATAACCAATGCCAGTGATATAGGCCAGCAGCGCGTCGGCCCAAACGTAGGCCACATGGCCCTGATCGAAGGGCAGCGGCACGCCCCAATCAAAGGTAGAGCGGGAAATAGAGAGGTCTTTCAGGCCACGCGACACAAAGGAGACAATCTCGTTTTTACGCGAAACAGGACGAATAAAATCCGGATGGCTCTCATAGAAATCCAAGAGCGGCTGCTGGAACTCTGAGAGCTTAAAGAACCAGTTCTCTTCGCCCGAGGCCATGAGCTGCACGGGACGCTTGCAGTCGGGGCAGATGAATACGCCCTCTTCGTCCTTCTCTAAATCGCTTTCGGCGTAATAGGTTTCTTCGTGAACACAGTACCAGCCCTCATAGGCGCCTTTATAGAGGTAGCCTTTTTCGTAGAGGTCGTTCCAGAAATGCTGCACCGTGCGGGCATGACGGGGCTCGGTGGTACGGACGAAGTCGGTATAGGTAATGTCGAGCATCTTCCAGGCATCCCGGAACGCCGGCTCCATGGAGTCACACCACTCTTGAGGGGTCATATCATGAGCAGCGGCCGTATCGGCCACCTTTTGACCATGCTCATCCATGCCCGTTACAAACGCGACCTCTTTTCCATTCATGCGCTGATAGCGAGCTACGGTATCAGCCGCAATGGTGGTATAGGCGGTACCCAGATGAGGGGCCGCATTCACATAGTAAATAGGGGTAGTAAATGAGTAGGTTTCTTTGGCCATAGGGGCAGCTCCTTTTGGTGGGAAAGCGGCAGATGAAACCGCTTTCCGTCGACAAAACAACATCCCGCTATGGTATCACGGTCCTAATAAGCGCTGGAAACAAGCAGCGCGAAAGGCCCGGAAATCCTAGAAATCCTCTTCGTCCTCTACGAGCTCAACGCCATGATGGTCATGCTCGGAGATATCACTCACCGGCTTCTCTAAGCCCTCAATTACCAAATTGTGCTTCTCGGCATAGTCCCACAGAGCTGCATGAATGGCTTCTTCTGCCAAAAGCGAGCAGTGCACCTTCACCGGCGGCAGGCCATCTAAGGCCTCCATAACGGCCTTGTTGGTAACCTCGAGAGCCTCTTGGACCGTTTTGCCCTTGACCAGCTCGGTAGCCATGGAGCTTGTGGCAATAGCCGCACCACAACCGAAGGTCTTAAACTTGGCATCCTGGATGACGTTGTTGTCGTCAATGTCCAGATAGATACGCATGATGTCGCCGCATACGGCGTTGCCCACGGTGCCACAACCCGAAGCGTTCTCAATTTCGCCTACGTTGCGCGGGTTGGTGAAGTGGTCCATTACCTTGTCAGAATAATTCATAGCCATGAGAGAAGTTC
>CAJUNI010000006.1:0-16627 GCA_910587945.1 uncultured Parvibacter sp. | reverse complement strand
AAATCCTAAGCGGAAGCCTTGGCTGCTTTCTCCTGATCAATGAGAGAAGCAACATTGCCATTCTTGTAGTCCTCATAAAGCGGACTCATCATGCGCAGGTTGGAGAGCGTCTGCTTCAAGCAATCGATGGCATAATCCACCTCTTCTAAGGTGGTGTCTCGACCCAGGGTCATGCGCAAGGAGCCATGGGCAATTTCATGGGGAAGCCCAATGGCCAACAGGACGTGGCTCGGATCTAACGAACCGGACGTGCAGGCTGAACCACTGGATACGCAGATTCCCTTGGCTGCCAGCTGCAACAACATGCCCTCCCCTTCAATAAACTCGAAGGAGATATTGATGTTGTTGGAAAGGCGTGCGGTGGCACTCCCATTGAGGCGCGCATGGGGAATCTCGGCTAGGATACGATCAATGGCATGATCGCGAATGGCAATTTGGCGCTCGCGTACATCGTCGCTTTCGGCATAGGCCAACTCCGCCGCCCGAGCCAGTCCCACAATGCCCGGAACGTTTTCCGTCGTAGCGCGGCGACCCCGCTCCTGCTGGCCGCCATCAATCAGGTTTGCCACCTTGATACCCTTGCGAATGTAGAGCATGCCCACGCCCTTGGGACCATTGAGCTTATGCCCCGACACCGACATCATATTGATGCCGAGCTCCGCTACATCAATGGGCTCATGACCAAACGCCTGCACCGCATCGGTGTGGAAGGCCACGCCGGCTTCATGAGCGATGGCAGCCAACTCACCAATGGGCTCGATGGTGCCAATTTCATTGTTCGCAAACATAATGGAAGCCAAGATAGTGTCCGGACGAATGGCGGCGCGGAACTCTTCCGGATCCACGAGTCCGTCGCTATTCACCGGAAGATAGGTAACCTCAAAGCCTTCCTTTTCTAGCGCTTGGCAGGTGTGAAGAACGGCATAATGCTCGATGGCGCTGGTGATGAGGTGATTGCCTTTCGAGCGATTCGCTCGCGCAAAGCCCTTTATAGCCCAGTTATCCGCTTCAGAGCCACCACTGGTGAAGTAGATCTCTTTGGGAGACGCGTTGATAAGTGCCGCTAAAGACGCACGAGCCTCTGCAACCGCATCGGAAGCCGTCTGCCCTAAGGGATAGATGGAAGAGGGGTTGCCGAACTCTTCAGTGAAGTAGGGCAACATGGTTTCAATCACCTCTGCGCGAACAGGGGTCGTTGAGGCATTATCGAGATAAATTTGTTTCATAGGTTCCTCGCTTGCTCTATCTGGTGTGATCACGCTCGGGATTCAATGGAATGGGAATCTGAGCGTTAGATTGACATAGTCTAGTAATTTGCTAGGTTTTAATATAATCTAGTCTTTGATAAAGTCAAGTAATTCTGTAGACTTTGTCTCAGCCAGTATCTCATCCCTCCTCTGACAAGGAGTGTCTATGAAAGTTTCGACAAAAACCCGTTACGGGGTGCGCTTCATGATCGACCTTGCGCAGCACCAAAACGAAGGGTGTGTTGCCTTAAAAGAAGTAGCTGAGCGCCAGGGCATTTCGAAAAAATATCTTGAGCAGGTAGTCTCTCCTTTGGCCAGTGCGGGTCTGCTCGAAGTCACCCGGGGCTATATGGGAGGCTATCGATTGGCCCGCGACCCCCAGGACATTACCTTGGCTGAAGTGGTGGATGCCTCCGAAGATGGGCTCGCTCTCTTAGATTGTCTCAGTGGTTCTGCCCCCTGCAATCGCCAAGAGCATTGCAGCGCCCAGCGCATTTGGGGCGGAATGGCCGGGGCCATGCGCACCTATCTTGCAGGTATTACCTTGGCGGAGGCGGCCCAAGCCCCTGACTGTGCCGAGCTAACCTCCGTGGCCGTCGATTAAACGGCTTCGATTATCTTGAGCGGTTTTCACCTCTCACGGACTACAAAGGTCCCACCGAACCGAGCTCTCCCCCATGCCGCCCGATAGACGCGCTCGCTCGCGGAGTGATCCTCGGATCCCGCAACATCCTAACCAAGCCCTACACCTAAGAAAGCTCCCCGAAGGGAGCTTTCTTAGTCAAGCACGGGAGGGAGACGCGCTTGATGTGGCTCAAGCGAGAACACCATCGCTTGGTTTCCGTGGGTTACGCAACCGAGCAACCAGCTGCGGTGAGCAATCCATTAGGCCTGCATCTGTTGTCCACCGTTGTCGTGGCACTGACCACACACATCAACCTGTGCTGCATGACCCTTATGGCATTCGTTGCAGTTCATCTGACCATGAG
This sequence comes from uncultured Parvibacter sp., assembly GCA_910587945.1. Lineage (GTDB taxonomy): Bacteria > Actinomycetota > Coriobacteriia > Coriobacteriales > Eggerthellaceae > CAJUNI01. Next base: position 14,391 of record CAJUNI010000006.1, on the reverse strand, counting down.
GCTGCTTATGCGGGTTATAGGGATCCAAGTGACTGGTCGTTTCTGCCAAGGCATCATAGGTGCCTTCATGGCAATCCAGGCAAAGCTGGTTGTCCACATAGTAGCGACCACCTAACGTGAGATCGCCATAATTGCCCGACATCTGGGCCTGGAGCTCAGCAATCTGAGATTCGAAATCGGCCTCGTGGCACCCAAGACAGGTGGTAGCGTCAGAAGATACGGCGTGAAGGTGAGCCAGACCAGCGCCGCCGGAAGCATCCGTGCCTTCATAGTTCGCCAAATGCTCACCCATGGTGTCGTGACACATGGTGCCGCAGAACGATGGCGTCTCATGCCATACCCAACCACCAATACCCGCAACTACCAACACTGCCACCACAATGGCAGCCACAATAGGAGCGCGGCGACGCTTTTTAGGAGCGAGGGTTGGTTCCTTCGGGGTGGCTGTATTCTTCATTTCTTCGCTCATAACTTATAACCCCCTCGAAGCATTCTGACCAGACACATAGCCAAAGCAGACACAGCGTCCAATAGACGGACCGAAAATGTGACGCGGGTAATTGCCGCTAAAGAAACCGCCCGAGGCACAGCCTGCCGCATAGAGACCAGGGATTACTTCGTTGTCATAGTCCAAAACCCGGCACTCTCCATCAACCACCAGACCCGACACCGTGGCCAAAATCGACTGTTGATGACGAATGGCGTAGAACGGTGCTTCCTCTACAGGCTTATTAGCCGCGGTGATAGGACGATTGAAGTCTTCGTCTTTTTGATTGGCGATGAAGCCGTTATAGCGCTCGACGGTTTCCACCAAGTTCTCCGCCGGTACGTCCATCTTCGCAGCAAGATCTTCAAGGCTTTCAGCCTCAACACACCAACCCTTATCGATGAAGGGCTGGAGTTTTTCCCGCGTGGCTGCAGGGTCAGCACCCAATACATTAGTGCCACCCACCGTCCAGCAGTCAGCGCCATAGTGACGCTGGGCAGAAATAGCATTACCGCGAGCTTGGAATGGCAGACTCTCAGAGCAGAAACGGCGACCCTTCTCATTCACCATAATGCCGCCCGAAACTAATCCTGAAATGCCAAAGCCGCCGGCATAGAACGCATCGGGGCTGCCCCAGTTAAAGTTCATAACCGCATGGGGAACCGGATCCATTTGCGCGCCTACTGCCAAGCCCATCAGATGACCATCGCCCGTGGTACCTAACGTCGGGCACCAGGAAGCCGAATTGGCAATGTCTTCCGGACGACACCAGGCCTTCATCATGTCGGGATTAGCGTCATAGCCACCCGTGGCCAAGATAACGCCGTTGTTCGCATTGATTTGGTAGTACCCCTGGTCATCTTTCGCAATCAGACCCGTAACGCACCCTTCTCCGTCACGAATAAGCTGAACGGCAGGGTTGTTGTAGCGCAGTTCCACATTCGAGCGCTTTGACAGCGTGTTGCACAAGTCTTTCACAATGTAGATACCCATGCCGCCGGCATTTTTGGTAGTTTGATCCGTCCACTGCGGAGAGTGGAATGTGATTTCCGTCTGAGCAACATCGAAGTTATGGGGACTCGGATTTCCCTTCTTAAATGACGTAGTGATTTCCATATCACCTTCGTCAAACTTCTCCTGAAGCCAGTCTGCCGCTTCGCCCGAACGATGGGCCCAAGTCTGAATGGGCTCAGAGGGCACGCGGTAATAGGCGGCATGATACATACGGTCAGCCATGTAAGCAGGGTCTACCTCGTTTTCACCCTCGGCCATGGCGCGACCACCAATCACACCCATGCCCTCAAAAATGCCACGGCCGACATCCATCTTTTCGATAACGATGACCTTGGTAGCTGGATCATCGGAGGCAGCAAGGCCCGCCACAGAGCCGGTAATGCCCGCCCCCACAACCACCACATCGCACTCTTCCGTGCGGGTAATCTCGCTCGGTGCAATATCACGCAGCTCAAATGCCACCGGACCGCGGCGCACCATGTCGGTCGGGGCATCCACGACGGGCAAGAACCGCGTGCCTACGGGATAGATATCCGTGAAGAGATTTTCGTCCACCACGCCAATACCGCCGACCGTCTTTTGTCCTGCGGCCTGCGCTTGCCCCGCACAACCGGAAAGACCGAGGCCTCCTGCGAGCGCGGCAAAACTTACTGCCCCGAGACCTGCTGCCATCAAAAAGTCGCGACGCGTAGATCCGCCTTTGATAGATTCAGCAGCCCGAGCATTGACTTCATCAGTCATAAACTCCTCCCTTCTTGAGTTCTAGTTTTTCTCCCTCGGGGCTTTCACCTGCGAAAAGCCCTCCTCCTCTCCTAGAACTTCTTGGGGTGGATTGTACCGTACACTGTACGTTTTTTCAACGTTTTGGCAACACTCCCCCTTTGCCACTGTTTCCGTTTCGTTGCTCGTCTAGTCAGAAATGCCGCGTCCCAGCAAGGATTTAGCTCCCACCGCTTTACCCTGGATGTCTGCCGTCGAAACAATCCTTCAGCTCCACGGCGAGTTCTGGGTCTACCATGAGCGCCTGCTTATCCATTGATTCGCATAAACGAAAGGTCTCCTATGGCAAGCACGTCCCCGGCACGCAGCCTTACTGAAGAGCAGATTGTCACCGCCGCCATGGAGCTTCTCGAAAAAAATGGCGCTGAGGGACTTTCCATGCGCAGCTTGGCTTCTCGGGTGCAAATCAGCACCATGGGCTTGTATACCTACTTCTCTTCCAAAGATGAGCTCCAGGCGGCTATCGTGAAGGAATTTCGCCATTCCTATGACACCGAAGCTATTCCAGGAGAAGCCTGGGATGACACCGCGCGACGGCTCTGCCATTCCGTACGCGATGCGTGCCGCAATCACCCAGAGCTCTTTCGCCTATGCCAATATGAGCCCACCATTGATACCGATTTTGCCGTTAAAGCCTTTGGTCTCCACCAGGCCCAAGGAATGCCCATCGAAGTGATCCAAAAGCTCTGGGCCACCGCCGAGGCCTATATTGCGGGATTTGTTCAGCATGAGATCAACATCGCCTACCACTGCTCTCAGATACAAAATCCTTTGATAGTTTCTGAGACAGTTTTCGACAAAACCCCCTTTGATGACGAAGGCTTTGACCAGGGACTGGAACTTATCGTTGAGGGCCTGCGCACGCTCTATCACGATGAACAAGCCCAATGGGTGACCCCCAGCGAGCAGTAGCGCGTCAGCCTGAACTCACGCCCAGGTTCCCCTAACGCAGCTTTGCGCGACGCTCCCGCCAGTCAGGCATAAACCGATCCATAGCCTGCTTAAACCGGGGTCCATGGCCGCGTTCAATGAGATGGCATAATTCGTGTACCACCACGTATTCCAAGCATTCCGGCGGGTACAACGCTAAGCGCACGTTGATGCAAATGCGCCCTGTTTCGGGCTGGCAACTTCCCCATCGACTGGTCATATTGCGATAGACCACCGACTGCGCCTTCACACCCATGATAGGCTCCCATACCTCTATAAGGGCTGGTACACAGGCCGAAACCACGGCTTTCCACTGGGCGAGTTCTTCTTTTGTCGCCTTATTGGCGCGGGCCATGGGTGACGCGGCTAAATCCACCCGACGCTCCTCAATCCACTGACGGCGCTCCTGCACGAGCGCACTCAGGTATCGATCAGAGGTGTCAAAAGGTGCCGACACCTCAACGGGCCCCTCCGCTGTTTTAACGCGCAAATGAATATTGCGAATAGCTTTGCGCGTAACCTGGACCTCTAGGCCATCAACCCAAAGCGTGGACATCTGGGGTTGCCGCCGCTGCCTCCTAGGCATCTACTTCCTCTTCCTGCTTGAACTGAAGCACCAGATCATAGGCGCTATTGCGCGGAATGGAGAATGTGTCTGCCACCTGGCGCGCCACGGCTTTGGCTTTCATCTGTTGGTCTAGAAGCGTGCGAATGAGCGTCCGGATATCCTCTTCGCTCGCCTGGGCTTGCTCTTCGACTTCTGTCTCCGAGGGGGCCTCGATCACAAGGGCAATCTCGCCGCGAAGAGCGCCTTGTTCCTTACGCACCGCCAACAATGCGGCCAGCTCTTCTGCCGGCGCCGTGAGCACCTCCTCATGAAGCTTGGTAAGCTCCCGACAAAGGGTGACCCGTCGCTTGGGCCAGAGCGCCGCCAGGCAAGCCACACTATCGGCCACCCGATGAGGGCTGTCATAGAAAATAGCCGCCCCGGAAAAGGACTGGAGCGATTCAAAGACACGCTGGCGCTCGCCGTCTTTGCGCGGTAAAAATCCAAAAAACCCAAATGCTCGATCAGTCGTTCCACTGGCTACATAGGCCGTAATCACCGCGGACGCACCCGGAAGAATCTCAACCGGAATGGCTTCGTGGCGCGCCTCGGCAATCAAACGCATCCCGGGATCAGAGACTCCCGGCATGCCAGCGTCACTACAATAGGCCACTGCAGCACCCGCCTTGAGATGCTCCAGCACCCCCGACATCCGGGTTGCCATAGTAGCCTCATCAAGGCGCTCAAGAGGCACAGCGATTCCATAGGCTGAAAGCAACTTACCCGTGACCCGGGTATCTTCGGCATACACCACATCGACCGTACCCAGAATATCCAGCGCACGCAGTGTCATATCGCGCAGGTTTCCAATGGGCGTGGGTACCACATACAACGTCCCTGGCTGCGCCTTTTGAGGCGTACCTACTGCGTTGAGCTGTTCATTCCGTACCTGAGTAGTTTCCATAGCTGTTTGCCTACAACCAATCTAAACTTGAGTTTTTTAGTGAAATATGGCCTGTGCCCATATTGCGGTTCCTAGATGCTCCTATCCATATTAAAATAAGAGACTCTGTTTGTATCTGTTTTGGGAGCGTGTTAATGAACCCTCAGTCGAACTCGAACACTACCCCCTCATCGTCGCGTAAAGGCTCCGCTGGTTCTCCAAAAGGAGCCCACGCCGCACCCTCTACGGCTGATGCCACCCAAGCTATGAGTCCTCAGGGTGACGGATTCATTCCCGCAACGTCGGGTTCCGCAGGCGCTCAACGCAATGCCCAAGCAGCTCGCACTGCACGCATGGCCAACGGAAGCGCGGGAGCCCAAAATAGCGCGGTTAAGCCTTTGGTAGGAGCCCAAACTTCGGGTGGCTCCAAAAACCCTTCAGGCAAGCCACCCCTTTCCCGCAACAAAAAAATCCTCATTACGGTGCTTTCCGTTATTGTGGCTCTTCTCGCCATTGCTGGCGTTGCTTTAGCGCTCTACGTCAATCACATTAACGACTTGCTCACCAAAGGCGATAAAACACCCGAAGAAATTGAAGCCATTAACGAAGCACTGGTGGAACACGTCAACTACGATGAGCCGTTCTACATGCTGCTTATTGGTTCTGACGCCCGTCCTTGGGAATCTATGACGGGCACGCGCTCTGACGTGAATATCGTGGCGCGCATCGACCCCAAGCAGGGCCTGGTCACTCTGATCTCTATTCCTCGTGACACAAAAATCACCATCGAAGGTCACGGCACCTGCAAATTCAATGCAGCCTATGCCTACGGTGGAGCAGCCGGCGCCATTAAGGCTGCTAATAAGCTTCTGGACATTCAAATTGCCCACTATGCCGAAGTAGACTTCAGCAAGCTTATGGATCTCATTGATGCCATTGGCGGTGTTGACGTTGATGTGGATGTAATCATCAATGACCGCAATGCCGATCTCGATAGTTCTGTGGAACATATTGTGATCGAAAAGGGCATGCAACATTTATCCGGCAAAGAAGCGCTGGTTTATGCCCGCTCCCGTGCCTTTGCCGATGGCGACTTTACCCGTACGTCCCACCAGCGCACGCTTATCACGGCCATCATCAATAAGTTCTTCGCGATTCCGGTCAATGAGCTCCCCAACGCTATTACCAGTGCCGCTCAGTGCGTAACCACCGATATGACGGTGCAGGACTTGCTTAACTTAGCCACTCAATTCCAGCAGCATAAGGAACTCACGGTTTATTCCGCCATGATCCCCTCCACCACGGCCATGATTGGTGGTGTGTCCTACGTCATTAACGACGAAGCGGCCACGAAAGAAATGATGAAGCTGGTTTCCGAAGGCAAGGACCCGAGCGTGGTAAATCCCACCTCCACACCGCAATCCTTTGTGCAGGACGGCAATGTGAGCGTCCCTGACGTACCGGATTCAAGCTATGGCTACCAAGCCCCGTCTAACTCGAATTCTTCGTCTAACAACAACACGAATAACAACTCCAGCGGAACTACCAATAACTCCACTGGCGGCACTGACAACAGTCAAGGCGACGGGAATACCAATACCGGCACCACGAACCCCGATGAAGGCAACACAGGCAACACCGGCAATGAGGGGAACGAGGGCAACGAAGGCGACAATCCTGGCACCACCTCGCCCACCAACCCCGGTGGCTCCGGGGGTGAAACGCCCGGTGGTTCAGCCGGCGAAATCCCCGGTGTCAGTGGCGGTGACTCTGGTGGCACCGATCCCAATCCCTCGGGCCCCACCGGCGGTGGCAACGAAGGCAGTGGATCCACCCCTGACACTTCGTCTTCTAGCTCTGCCGAAGCTGCCTGAGTCAGGGACCGTGAGTCAGGGACCGTAGCCCTTTTTGACTCATTTTGACTCATTCGCAAGAAACTGAAACACCCCCGGTCACTTCATTGAGCAAGACCAGGGGTGTCGTTTTCTGATGCTGCTTCGCTTGACAGCGTGAGGCCTACCCTACTCCGCCGTTTCGGTCACCACTTCCACGTAACCCATCTTGTCTACCGCCGGCTTGGGCATCCCAAGGGTGCGATCCAGCGACGGATTCTTCTTCGCTCGCTCCTCAGCCAGATTAGCCTTAGCCACCGCAATCATGAGCTTGATACGATTCAGCTGGTTTACTTCCGAAGCACCTGGGTCGTAGTCCACGGCCACAATATTGCTTTGGGGATACTGGCGGCGCAGCTCCTTGATAACCGACTTGCCAACCACGTGATTCGGCAAGCAAGCGAAGGGTTGCGTGCACACAATGTTGGGCGTACCTTCGCGAATAAGCTCCACCATCTCAGCAGTCAATAGCCAGCCCTCACCCATGGAGTTACAAAGCGACAAGACCTGTTCCGCATAGTCTGCCAGCTCGTAGATACTCGTTACCGGCTGGAAGCGCTCAGACTTAGCCAGGGCCTCATTCACCGGCTTCCGGAAGCGCCGGATTGCCTCCAAGGCCACTTTGCCGCCCATGGCACCCTTGGCCGAACGACCCAGGGGATCTTTCTGGAAGATCGAGCCCGCAATACCAAAGAGGAAGAATTCGATGAGGCCCGGTACCACCGCTTCGCAGCCTTCGCGCTCAATGACTTCCACAATTTGATTGTTAGCGGTGGGATGGAATTTCACGAGGATCTCGCCCACGACGCCAACGCGCGGCTTGGTTCCTTCCCCTTGAAGCGGCAGCGTATCAAAGGCTTCCACAATGGCGCGTACCGTTTTCTTAAACTCGCTGTATTTCATGCCGCGCATGAGTTGCTCTTTGCAGCGTGCCATCCAGTAATCGAACAGGGCATTCGCGCTTCCCGGTTCCACTTCATAGGGCCGCGTGCGGTACAAACACATCATGAGCAGATCGCCATAGGACAGCGCATAGATAGCCTGCAACAGCATCTTTGGCGTAACCTTGAAGCCCGGATTCACTTCGCCTAAGTCTTTAAAGGACAGCGCAATAACCGGAATGTGACCCAGACCCACTGACTTCAACGCCTTGCGAATAAGTGCGATATAGTTGGTAGCGCGGCAGCCGCCACCCGTTTGGGTGATCAACACCGCCAGTTTGTCCGTGTCATAGTTGCCCGAAAGCACTGCTTCCATAATTTGGCCGGTTACCAGAATCGAGGGATAGCAAATATCGTTATTCACGAATTTCAATCCCGCATCCACCGCGCCATGGTCTACCGAGGGCAACAGCTCTACGTTGTAGCCAAAGCGCTCGAAGATAGGCACTAGCAGATCAAAGTGAATCGGCGCCATCTGGGGAGCCAGGATGGTATAGCCCGCCTCTTTCATCTCCTCAGTAAACTGCGGACGATCCCACTCCGTAGAGGCGCCTTCCCGCTGCTCGATCTCGGCGGCGGCCACTACCCCATCGGCCTTTTCCGTATAGGAAGCGGGCACCAACTTGTCGATATCGTCCAAGTTGATGGAAGCTGCCGGGCAGGCCCGACCTTGAGCCTTCTCGTCAGCTGCTTGCTCTGCCCGACGATCCGCCTGATCCTTGAGCGCCGCCAACAAACTACGCACGCGAATACGAGCGGCACCCAGGTTTGAGACCTCGTCAATCTTGAGTACGGTATAGACCTTGCCCGCTGCCTCCAATACTTCTTGCACCTGGTCGGTAGTCAAAGCATCCAAGCCGCAGCCAAAGGAGTTGAGCTGAATGAGATCCAGGTCGTTTCGCTGGGTGGCTACCTTTGCCGCAGCATAAAGGCGGGTGTGATACATCCACTGGTCCACCACGCGAATCGGCCGCTCCAGCTGACCCAAATGAGCAATGGAGTCTTCGGTCAACACAGCCAAGCCAAAACTGGTGAGCAGCTCAGGAATGGCGTGGTTGATTTCCGGATCGTTATGATACGGACGACCTGCAAGCACAATACCGTGGGTTCCCGTTTCCTCCATCCAGGCCAACGTCTCAACACCCTTGGTACGAATGTCGCGCTTAAACGCCTCATCCTCGGCCCAAGCCGCTTCCACAGCCGCCTCAACCTCAGCCCGCGTCAACGGAGCGCCCTGGTTTTTCACGCCGTCTGCCCACTCTTCGGTGAGCTCAATAAAGAGGCGCTCTTTCAGATGCTCTTTCTTGTCGTAGGGCAACCAAGGAGTTACCAGCGCCACATCACCATCGCGCACTTCATCAATGTTGAGGCGAAGGGCCTCGGGATAGCTGGCCACAATGGGACAATTGAAGTGGTTACCGGCGGTTTCGTCCTCCTGGCGTTCCCACTTGGAGCAGGGCATCCAGATGAAGTCTACGTCCTTGCCCAACAGGTTCATGATGTGGCCGTGAGAAAGCTTAGCCGGATAACACACCGACTCCGAAGGCATCGACTCAATGCCTGCTTCATAGGTCTTTTTCGTTGAGGGATCCGAAAGCTCCACCCGGTATCCCAGCTTCGTGAAGAAGGTAAACCAGAACGGGTAGTTCTCATACATGTTGAGCGCCCGGGGAATGCCGACGGTACCACGGGGCGCATCCTTGGCCTCCAGGGGTTCATAGACATCAAACAGGCGATGGCTCTTGTACTCAAACAGATTCGGAACAGCCTTCGACTCGTCATGGGTGCCCGCGCCCTTTTCGCAGCGATTGCCTGTAATGAAGCGACGATGGCGGCCGGTTTCCTCATCTTTGCCAAAATCGTTCACCGTCAGCAAACAGCTGTTGGAGCATCCCTGGCAACGCACCGTTTTATGGGTGGGAGCCAGAGCTTCAATGGCTTCGAGCGAAAGAAGCCCTGAGCGCGCCTCGGGGTTCGTGCGATCATAGCGATCGCGAGCCAAAAGGGCGGCGCCGAAGGCACCCATGTTGCCCGCAATATCAGGTCGTACGGCATTTACTTCCGAGAGCTGCTCAAAGGCCCGCAGCACGGCATCATTGAGGAAGGTTCCGCCCTGAACAATAACTTTCGTGCCCACATCGTGGGGATCGCGAATTTTAATAACCTTAAACAGGGCGTTCTTGATGACCGAGATAGCCAGACCCGCCGCGATATCGCCAACGGTGGCACCTTCTTTTTGGGCTTGTTTAACGCGACTATTCATGAACACCGTACAACGACTACCCAGATCCACCGGATTCTCTGCCTGAATGGCGGTCTCAGCAAACTCCGACACGTCCAACCCGAGACCACTGGCGAAGGACTCAATGAAGCTACCACAGCCCGAAGAACAGGCTTCATTCAGCATGATGTGATCAATGACGCCGTCTTTCACGCGCAGGCACTTCATGTCCTGTCCGCCGATATCCAAGATGAATTCCACTCCAGGAAGCATTTCCTGGGAGCCGCGCAGGTGGGCCACCGTTTCAATTTCACCAGAGTCCACGCGCAGCGCCTCTAAGAGAAGCGCCTCGCCATAGCCCGTGACCGTGGCATGGCCGATAGTAACCAGGGCTTCCCCAGTTTCAGGATCGCGCGGCAAAGCGCGGTAGAGCTCAGCCACTGCCTTTTTCGCACAGCCCAGCACATCGCCTTTGTTCGACGCATAGGTCGACCACAACAGCGAGCCATCTTCGCCAATAAGAGCCGCTTTGAACGTCGTAGAGCCGGCATCAATACCTAAGAAGGCCACACCGCGGTAGTCGTTTAAGTCTGCGCGACGCACCCGTTCGGCGCCGTGGCGAGCCTTGAACTCTTCGTAGTCGGCCTCGGTGGCAAACAACGGTGCCAGGCGATTAACCTCCGAACCCTGGATATCACCTAAGCCTTCCAAGCGCGTCAGGATCTCAGCCAAGCGATGCGGGGCCGCCCCTTCTGCCACCCCCGCAATGGCGCAGCCGCAAGCCACAAACAGATGGGCGTTGTCGGGCACAATAATTGCCTCATCAGTGAGCGCCAGAGTCTCATAAAAACGCTCCCGTAACTGGGGCAAGTATTGCAGCGGGCCTCCCAAAAAAGCCACATTTCCGCGAATAGGACGCCCGCAGGCCAAACCGGAAATCGTTTGGGTAACCACCGATTGGAAAATCGAAGCGGCAATGTCTTCCTTGCGAGCACCTTCGTTGAGCAGCGGCTGGACGTCAGTCTTTGCGAACACGCCACAGCGACTCGCAATGGGATAAATGGTGCTGTGGCTTTTCGCGAGCTCATTCAAGCCACCGGCATCCGTGTCCAATAGCGCTGCCATCTGGTCAATAAAAGCACCCGTACCACCGGCACAAGTGCCATTCATACGCTGCTCGATACCATTATCAAAGTAGATAATCTTGGCATCTTCGCCGCCCAGCTCAATGGCCACATCTGTGCGCGGAATAAACGTTTCAACAGCCGTCTTAGAAGCAATGACCTCTTGAACAAAAGTGATATCCAGCCATTGAGACAACAGCAAACCGCCCGAGCCCGTGATGGCAATGGTCATAGTCTCAGTGGGAAACTGCTCGGCGGCCTCTCGCAGCACTTCCACAATAGTGGCGCGCACGTCGGCATGATGGCGGCGATAGACCGACCAGAGGATCTCAGCATCATCGTTGAGTACTGCCAGCTTAACGGTGGTAGAACCCACGTCGATACCAATGTGGAGCTCAGGCTTCGCGGTGGGATCTGCCGGGTCCGAACTAGCCTGGTCAGCAGAGGCGACGGCCGGGTTAGCGTCCGAGGAATCGGATACGTTCGGGGCAGTCACTTCCTCAACTCGCGTCACCTGCAGGGTGCAAGGATCCACGGTGTCATCAGTGCTAATGCGGACATAGTTACGCTCAGTCTTTTTCATATTCGAAACCTTTTCCCTCTCCTAGAGTTCGATGGGTTCGCCAGGATTGATAAACAGAAGCCGGGTTGCAATAGCGGCCATCTCCTCCGATGACTCTTGCATGCCCGTTTCAAGCCAGCGGGTAATAATGCCCAGATAGGCCGACGCATAAAAGGCAACGTAATAATTCACGAACGCCGTCGGGTTTTCGCGATAGCGGTCGTGCAGGACGGTTTGAATGAGGTCCGTACAAATGGCGTCGCGCAGTCGAGGTGCAAAGCGAATGTCTCCGCCCGGACCGGTAACTGCCCGCAAGAAACTCCCCTGTTCCCGCAAGTAATCGAACAGGTCGATCAGAAACGGTAGGGATGCTTTGCCCGAGCGGATTTTTAACAGCTGGGGAATGGACAAGGACTCCATAGGATCCCGAAATTGCACGAGATCCTGAAGGATTTCCTCCTCCAACGTCATCAGCAATTGTTCTTTATCTTTGAAATGATTGTAGAACGTGCCCCGATTCAAATCGGCGCGAGCGCAGAGGTCATTGACGGTAAAGTTCTCATAGCCAAATTCCTCCATGAGCTCTACCAGCGCATTGCGCAAGGCTTGCTTAGAGCGGGTAATGCGACGATCTTCTGCGCAGCTAAGCGTACAAGAAGTTGCTTCCACAGGCTCCTCTTCGTTGCCATCTTCTACTACTTTTAGACACGGCGACCAAAATTCAACACCGTGTCTATTATTTGTATTGTAGGGTTCCCGTCAGGCGCGAGCAAGTAACGAAATCTCCCCAAGGAGCCCCTAAACAAAAAGACCATCGTTTCCGATGGTCTTTGACAGATGAGAGTGAAACCTGGGGCCCGAAGAGCACGGGAAAGAGCCTCAGGAAGGTGGAACCTGAAGCCCGACGAGCGCAGGGGCGGGGCAAACGAAGCCGGTGAGGGCAGCCCGTTTGTTTGGCGCAGTTACGTCGTCTCAACCAACGAAGGCCACTGCGGATAAAGTCCAAGCTCCCGAAGGGTCAGTTCTCCATCGGTAGTTTCCATGACATTGACCGACACCACAGGCACTACTGCCTTATCCGCCAAGACGGAAATAAAGCGAGGGTGAAACTGCACAAAACCATCTTCGGGATCTTCTTTCACCGTTGCTCCCGCCGCTTCCAAACAGAGCCGTACACGCTGCCCATCGCCATCAAAAAGTTTCGCCGTCTTCCAGAAAAAGTCCTGGTCATCAAAGTGCCAGAGGGATTCATCCAGGATTGCCACCGTGTCCTGCTGATAAATCTGCATGCGATTCTTGTTCTCCAGCGAGCAGTAATGAACCCCGAGCTGTAGCGACTCATCCAGTGCAAACTCCAGCAGCTCTAAACACACAAGTTCACTCCCCGCCACGGGCAGTCCCCCGGCATAGCTGTAATCATAGGGAATAGCAAACGGCGGATTCGCAATCTGATATCCCCGCTGAGCAAAGGGCTCCCAATCCCCTAACGGATAACCAAACTCCAAAAGATTAATACCGAAGCCCCCGAGCTCATCCATAGACCGCAAGAGCGCCTTCATAGCCTCTTTCATTTCGGGTACCACGGGCATTTCCACCATCACAGAAGGAATGAAGGCCTTCGCCACAGCCAGACGACGCAGCGCCTCCTCAAATGCCCCGGGATCATCAGGCTTAATGGAGAAACGTATCTCTTGCAACCCAGCTGCGGCCAATCGGGCCGCAAGCGCTTCATCAAGAAAATCGCCATCGGTATAGAGTCGACTATGGATTGCTGGGGATTTCTTCTGAACCTGGGCAAAAAACGCCACCGCCTCGTCAGGATAAAGCAAAGGCTCTCCCCCGGTGAGTGCCACATGAGTAGGGGTTACGGGACCATCAAGGAACCGCGCCAACTCGAGAGGCCATTGGGGATTCAGAAGCTTCTCTGCTTCATAGTTCACTTGATTGCGGTTAAAGCAGAAATAACAGGAGCGATTACATGCAAGGGCGTAATAGAAGGTCTTGCTGCCAGCATCCGTGGCACAAGCCGCGCAGGCACTTGAAAGCGGACCCACGGAAATACTAGCGTCACCGTTACGAAAGCGTGCTCCTTTGTGGCGGAGCCGCTCTTTCACCGTCTGACGTGCAGAATAATCGTCGTTGTAGGGCGCGAAATCAATGCCGTAGGCTTCAAGGGCTGCCACGTATTCTTGCGAAATAGCCTCATAGTCTTCCAGCCATGCCGCCAAAGTTGGCCGCGTTTGTAGCCAAGACTGAGCGTTAGTATCCATTACACCCCGTTACTTCCGATAGCTGTAATCCCTGTTTCTGCCGCATCTTGAGTCTAGCGTAAACCCTGCATCAATCTTATGCCCCCAAGGTTCCCCACTAAAACCTTAGGAGCCCGCACCAGGGCGAGCTCCCAAGGTCAAAGCAGGTTTTTCTGCCTCGCTTCGAATCCCTCGGAGGGGAATGAGGGCAAAGGATGGCGCTCCTCACAAAAGAGCAAGGGCAAGCGCATTCACCCGCCGGCTGACTCGCACTCCCCGCACGGGACTTGCAAGCCGGGATACTCGAAGTCAGCCAACCGGCCTGCGCGCCTCTAGGAGACGCAAGCTCGCAATGCGTTCTTACTTCTCAGCCTTATCCCGCAAGGGCAGAACCTTGATGCCGACAAAGAAGACGAAGAAGGCTAAGGCGATAACTCCAAGGCACACACCAAGCTCAAGCGCGGTGGGCCAATAGACCAGTCCGGAATAGGCTTGGGCAAAGGTGCCGTTTGCGTTGGTAACAAGACTTGGGAGTACGGGGCCGGCTAAATCAATGTTGGGGATCTGGAAACCGCCTACCAAGAGTTGTACACGCTTGCAGAAGATACCGATGATAGCCAAGGCACAACCAATAGCCAAAAGAGAGGGCTTGCGCAAAGAAGGCACAAAGCAGATCACAGCACAAAGGGCACAGCCAATGA
>CAJUNI010000005.1:17988-60103 GCA_910587945.1 uncultured Parvibacter sp. | reverse complement strand
TGGTCGGGATGACAGGATTTGAACCTGCGGCCTCTGCGTCCCGAACGCAGCGCTCTACCAAGCTGAGCCACATCCCGAAAAGCCGTCTTATCGACAGCAGACGGTATATTACCACACCGAGCCCGGCGGGCAATAGAACACTTTTTCGCGGGCAAAGATTCTGCTCAAAAGGCTTATCCGAAGTGACAGAAGACGAGGTATTCGAACTGCCTACCAAAACGCCCCAACCCTGACAGCTACCACGCCATGCTGTACTCTTTAAAGCAATAACCCCTCTTGATGAAAGAGCCCCCTATGAATGATGCCTACCGCGCTCTCTTACAACCCAACGAGCCCCTTGAGCACCCCAGTGCTGCAAGTGCCGATTGGAAAGAACACCAAGCCACGCGCCGTCGCCGCGACGATGCGGCGTTTTGGGATGAGCGCTCAAAGACCTTCACGCCCAAGGACTCCCCGTCCTCTTACGTGGATCAATTTATGAGCTTGGCTGCCGTTCAGCCCGGAGAGTCACTCTTCGATATGGGCTGTGGTACCGGCGCGTTGGCGTTGCCCTACGGACGACTCGGACATCCCGTCTTGGCCTGCGATTTTTCTCAAGGAATGCTCGGCATTCTTCAGGAAGAAATAGCTCGCGAAGATCTACACACCATAGAAACTAAACTCTTAAGCTGGGATGACTCCTGGGTCGAAGCGGGCATTACCCCTCAGTCGGCGGATATTGCCATTGCCTCTCGCTCCATTGCGACCGACGATCTTGAACGCGCCCTCCTCAAGCTCACCGCTGTAGCCCGCCGTCGCGTTTGCGTGACCCTCACGGCGGATTTTTCACCCCGGGTCAATGCTGCATTCTTGAAAGACCTAGGACTGGTGGTACCCGCCGGCGAAGACTTCCGCTATGCCTTCAATATTTTGGTCGATCACGGCTATATGCCTGAAATCTCCTACATTGAAAGCGCGCGAACGGAGTGCTTTGCAAGCCGTGAAGACGCCCGCGATCATTGCCAAGCCATGATCGATCGCGGAGCCCCGTTTGCCACGAGCCAACAAAAAGAACAAGCTCAGGCTCGGCTTGATGCCTGGCTTGACGAGCATCTTGTTCCCGCTGAAGATGACCCCAAACTCCTCGAGCTTTTGCCTCCGCGAAAGGTCACCTGGGCTTTCTTGAGTTGGTCACCGCTTGACTAAAGAGGCGTTCATTCGCTTTAGGCTCGTTCGAGCTTGGAGCCTCAGTCCTGCCGCCCTCACGCAAGGACAAGCACTTACGCGCCTTGGGGAAGCTCGAAGTCCGTTAAGTCGGTATGAAGGATAAAGTCGCGCTCTTCTTGACCCCGCACCCCTTCGGTCTCCAGGAACAAGAAGCCCCAAAAGCCCACCTTGTCGGCCTCAAAAGGCACGAGAGCCAAGGGGTGCTCAAAGCAGGACTCGAGTCCTTCATAGTCAAAGGGGGCTGACAGGTCTGCGCCCTTAGACGGATTCAGTAACGACATGGAATAGGTGTGAGTCGGCGTCTTTTGATAGAGCGCCTCAACCTCTACCGGTTGGTCCTCCAGATAAGACGCATAGGTTCGCAGACCCACGCCGTAATAGGCCACATCAGTGCCGCCCAAACCTGCAAACCGCAGCGGGTTAAATTCAATGGGCGCAATGGTTGAGCCGTCTACGCGCACTTCTACATGGATGGGGAAATTCCGCGCTCCCACCACCTGATTCACCGCTTCGAGCCAGGACTGGAATCGAGGTAGCATCTCTTGGACGATGGCAGCATTGGTGATGTAGAGCCGATCCGAAGTGTCTTCAGCGCTGGCAAAATCGTGACGCAGAACGTTTAAGATGTGAGGGCTTCCCGCTTCGTCGTAATACATATCTAGGGCATATTCCACGCCACCAATGTAGCTTTCTACGATGTAGTCTTCTGAGCCCACTACGCTTTCCGGATAGCGCTCATGCCAGGCATCTTCTTCCCGGGCAAGAGAATCCAGGGCTTCCCGCCAATCGGCTTCACCCTGAATGACATAGACCCCCATGGAACAGAACCCCACTGAGGGCTTCAAGACCACCGGCAACGGTAGCGAAAGCGGATCCACCGCCGCCAGCTCATCGCGCTTATAGACCTGGTAAAACAGCTCCGGATTGAGATCCTGCAGTTTGACGCGCATGGCCGCTTTGTCTTTGAACAAGGAAATGGCATCGGTGAGCCCGGGATTGTTGCAGTGTTCCAGAATCCACGCCAAAGCATTTTCGCCATTGGTATAGACGCGCTCTCCCCCATTAATACGCGCAATGGCTTCCTCGTCTTCTACCACATGAAGAAGGGGTGCCCCTTGCTCTTCTCGAATTGCCTGCAGTTTCAAACTAAAGCTATTGGCCAGTACGGGATGGCTGGTCTCAGCAGCCCACTCAAGAAGCGGAGTTGAAGCAAAGGGTTCATCAAGAAGAATCATGGCAGCGCCTTCTTTCAAGAAATGGGACGAAAAAAAGCCCCGAAGTCCGCGCTTCGGGGCTTGCCGCATATTAGTTAGTGACGGAAGTGACGATGGCCCGTGAAGACCATAGCAACCCCTTGTTCATCGGCAGCAGCAATGACCTCGTCATCGCGGATCGAGCCGCCAGGCTGAATTACCGCCGTGACCCCGGCCTGAGCCAGTACATCAAATCCATCGCGGAAGGGGAAGAACGCATCGGAAGCCGCCACGGCTCCATGGGCCTTTTCACCCGCTTGCTCGACTGCAATGCGTGCAGAATTCACGCGGTTAGGCTGGCCGCCGCCGGCGCCGACCGTCGCATGGTCCTTGGCGATGAGGATGGCGTTGGACTTTACGGACTTGCAGGCTTTCCAAGCAAAGAGCAGTTCTGCCATTTCCTCTTCGGTGGGCTTGCGCTTCGTAGGGATAGTGAAGTCAGCCACATCTTCGGCCACCGCGTCAGAGGTTTGGCAAAGCAGGCCACCCTCGACGGAGCGGAATTCCACCTCAGAACCAGCCGGATTTACGCCGCCGGTAGAAAGCAAGCGCGCGTTTTTCTTTGCCTTGTACATCTCAAGGGCATCGCCGGAAAACTCGGGAGCAATAATGCCTTCGACGAACTGCTTGTTCTCAAAAATTGCCACAACGGTGTCGGAGGTAACCGGGCGATTGAAGGCCATCACGCCACCATAGGCGCTCACCGGATCGCACTCGTGGGCGCGCTTATAGGCCTCAGTAACGTCATCGCATTCGCAGACACCGCAGGGGGTAAGGTGCTTCACGATCACGCAGGCCGGCTCTGTGTACTCACGCACAGCCGTCCAGGCAGCATCGAGGTCAAGATAGTTGTTGTAAGACAGCTCCTTGCCCTGATGCTGAACGGCATGGGCCAAGGAATGCTCCGCGCCTTTGTAGTCATCCCGAGCATAGAAGGCAGCTTCCTGATGGGGATTTTCGCCATAGCGAAGACCCTGGCGCTTGGTGAGCTTAACCGTCAGCTGAGAGGGGAAGCGATCCTCATCCTCTGCCAGCTGCTGCTCCATCCAGGCGGCGATAGCGCCATCATAGGCCGCCGTAGTCTGGAATACGGCCAAAGCCAGTGCCGCGCGCGTCTCTTTCGTCGTAGCGCCGTCATTGTTGCGCATTTCTTCCAGAATAGCGTCGTAGGTAGCTGGATCCGTTACCACGGCTACTGACTCGAAGTTCTTGGCGGCCGAGCGCAACATGGACGGACCACCAATATCAATATTCTCAATGCAGGTGGCAAAATCCGCACCGGAGTCCACCGTCTTTTGGAAGGCATAGAGGTTCACGACCACCATGTCGATCATTTCGATGCCATGTTCGGCTGCTTGAGCCATGTGATCCGGATTGTTGCGCTTGGCGAGCAGTCCGCCATGGACCTTGGGATGAAGCGTCTTAACGCGACCATCCATCATTTCGGGGAATTGGGTTACATCATCAATGGGAGTAACCGGAATGCCGGCTTCGGCAATAACCTTGGCCGTACCGCCCGTGGAAATAATTTCTGCACCGAATTCCTCTACCAGGCTTCGGGCGAAATCCACCACGCCGGTTTTGTCTGTCACAGACATCAACACGCGTTTGATCTGAGGATTGCTCATATGGTCTTACATCCTTTCGTTGGGGGTTTATCTCCATCGGAAAGCATAACAGGGTCACGGCCTAAGAGATACAAAATCCCGCTTTTATCGATATGGGGTATTGTCAATACTGTATATATTGTGTATATACAGTATGTACGGTCTTGATGGGACGCCATCAAGGTGTGCGTCGTGGCCTCCTGCACCGCGACATCGCAACCGTAACCTCGCACCCATGGGTAGTCCGAACCAGAAAAGAGGATCGTTGGACATCATCATTTCAAACACCAGCCCAGAGCCCATTTATGGCCAGATCGTTTCGCAGATCAAAGGCGCCATTTTGTCCGGAGCCGTGGCAGAAGGAAGCCCCCTTCCCTCTATCCGCGCCCTGGCCAATGAGCTTCGCGTGAGTGTCATCACCACAAAACGAGCCTATGCCGAGTTGGAAGAAGCGGGATTCATTGAAACCGTACCCGGAAAAGGCTCCTTTGTGAGTGGCGGCAACAGCGAGCTTCTGCGCGAAGAGCAACTACGCACAGTAGAAACTCTGCTCAGCCAGGCGCTCGAGGCGGCTCGTCAGGCAGGACTTGAACGCAGTGAGGTCCAAGAACTCTTCACCATACTGTTAGACGAAAACTCCCTATAGAGGAATAGCCATGAATCCGTTATTGCGCATCACGAATCTCAGTAAACACTACCCCGACTTTACCCTTGAGTCCCTTAATCTTGAGGTGGAACCAGGAATGATCGTGGGTCTCATTGGCACCAATGGCGCTGGTAAGACCACCACGCTTAAAGCAGCCCTTGGACTCATTACGCCCGATAGCGGCAGCATCGAACTGCTGGGTCAGCCTCTTCAGGGCGCAACTCCTACTCTTGATGAAGTAAAGCAGTCCCTTGGCGTGGTTCTTGATTCCTGCTCATTCCCTCGAGATTGGCACATAAAAGATGTCGGCACCGTGGGTCGTATTTCCTATACCCAATGGGACGAGGGCCTGTGGCAGCAACTCTGCGAGCGCTTCGAACTGCTCAGCACCAAAACCGTGGCCGATCTGTCTCGCGGTATGGGCATGAAACTTTCCTTGGCGTTCGCTTTGGCCCACCATCCCCGTCTCCTCATTCTTGATGAGGCCACGGCCGGTCTTGACCCCATGGCCCGCGATGAGGTGCTTGAATACTTGCGCGACTATATGGAACAGAATTCTTGTGCCATCTTGATGTCTACCCACATCACTACCGACCTCGAGAAATTGGCAGACTGGGTGGCCTGCATTGATCACGGCCGCTTGCAATTCAACCTTCCAAAAGAAGCTATCACTGATGAAGCGGGTGTTGCGCGCTTAACCCAGGCCGAATGGGAACAGCTCGCACAAAATCCGCCGGAGACATTGGGCGAAATTCGCTACTTGAAACAGCCCCATTGGGTAGATGTGCTGGTCACGGATCGCCGAGCCTTGGCATCCCTTCTTCCCCAGGCGCTTATCGAGCGCGCCACTATCGAAGAATACATGACCCTGAGCCTTAAAGGAGCAACCCTATGAAAACCATGCTTGTCTGCGATTTCGCCACGATGAAAACTCCCATGCGCGGCACTCTCCTGCTCTGCCTTTTCTTGGCCGTTGTTCTCTCCCTTGTTATGGAAAGTCTCTGCGCAGGGTTAAGCGCCGTAGCCATCATGCTTCCCACCCTCTATCTGATTAGCGTCTGCGCAAGCGACGAGCAACAGGGCTGGGAGCGCTTTCGCCTGACGCTCCCCATGAGCCGCACCCAGGTGGTATGGGGCCGCTACGCAAGCACCCTGCTGGTAGCTGTAGCGACGGTGATCGCCGGTCTTCTGTTGGCAGGAATCCTTATAGCGGTAGTGGCGTTAATCCCCGTAGGGACGCTCGCCGAAACCATTAATCTGACTACCACGCCCCCTCTTTGGATTCTCTGCACCCTGCTTCTGGTAATGGCCCTGTTCTTGTTTTTTGCGGCCGTCATGCTCCCCTTGTTCATGCGCTATGGCATGACAAAAGCAGTGCGCTTTGTGCCAGCCATTGCCGTTTTAGCAGTGCTGGGGATTACCGCCCTTATGGGCAACGGCGACATTGAATTTGCGGCCTTTTCGTCTCTTATCGCCTGGCTCGATGACCCCCAAGGACTTCACGCTCTGCTCGTGACCGTAGCGATCTTGGCGGTAGCGCTTTGCCTCTATGGCCTAAGCGGCGTCATTGCCTCCCGCGTCTACCAACATCGCGAGCTCTAAGCATCTTATGAACTATAGGAGGGAATGCTATAGGGAATTACGCCGAGGGCACTCAGGAAAATAAGGAGAAAGAAAATCCCGAACCCGAGAGCGGCAATAGTCAGAGCAGCCTTGCGTCCAGCTTGTTTCGTTTGTCGCCGCAGCGGCGGAATGAAGGAACCAAGCGCTTGCCTATCGAGCAGCCCATAGCAAATTCCCGTTAGGCCCAACAAGAAGCCAGCGCCGTAAATACCCACGCGATACCACAGCGGAATCTCTACCCATTCCCCTTCGGGAGCGAAAATGAGCTGCCAACAGGCTGCGGCAAAGATGAGCCAGCAAGCCAGCACCACTAGATTGCGTAGGCACCAGGGGCGACGCACCTTTTTGCCTGAGGAGGGCGGTACTTCTTCAGCTGAAGCTTGGACGCCTTTGGCAAAAGCGTGGGAGCCTCCGGCAACATCGTAAACGCCTCCCGCTGCTGGCTGTGCACTGGCCGCCAAGGCTTGGGAAGCGGCCGCTTTGAGTTCTCGAGCTGAGCCATAACGCTGGGCAGGATCGAACGCCGTGGCTTTGGCCAACACCTGCTGCACCGCCGGCGGAAGCCCGTCGCCCTCAAAACGATTACTCACCAGGAACTGAGCGGGCTCCTGACCTCGCAGGAGGTAATAGAGAAGAATACCGAGGGCATAGACATCGCTTCGCTCATTGGTTTGCCCAAACCCATACTGCTCCGGCGGAGCATAGCTGCGCGTGCCGAAATGCTCAGTATCTTGGATGGCGTCGGGCTTATACAAGCGGGTAATCCCAAAATCGATAATAGTGAGTCCTCGGGGCCCGATAATAATGTTTGACGGCTTGAGGTCACGATGGACCAGTGGAGCGCCCGTTCCCTCATGGAGCTCCGTCACCCCTTCACAGAGAGCTGGAAAATAGCGCTCGGCCAGCGTCAGCGAGGGCCCCGCCTGATCCACCACTTGAGCTAGGGTTTGCCCCTCCACATACTCCATCAGCACAATGCGCTCATTGTCGGTAGGAAACACCTCATAGACCCGGGGCAAATGGGCCGGCTGCCAGCCTGAGGCCTGAGCTTGTTGAAGCCGTTCATAGGCTTCAATGCCTGGACCCTCTAAGGGAAATCGCTTACGAATAAAGGGCCCGGTGAGCGTTGCGTTTTCGTCCACATAGACCACTTCGGTGGTTTCTGCTGCCGAAGCCTTCAAGCAGCGCACAACGCGATAGCGCTCGTTTCGCGCAAGGGAATCAAGATATGTTTGAAGTTCCTCAGTCATAGAGGAAATCATAGCAAAGAGCTACGGGGCTCATCCTGATATATCTCCCATAAGCAAAACGAAGGGTGAAGCGAAGGTTGCGAAGCTTCTGAGCGTATTGCTTATCGAGCGTATACTCTAGAGTTCACCAATAAAAAAGATGGCGCCTCTTGCGCCATCCTGTCGCTATGGTTAACGAGAATGAACCAAGGAGTTAGGAACCCAAAGTTTCTTCCCCAAATGAATAGAGCGCCTCATCTACTTCCTGGCGGGTCATCCCATGATCCAAGGCGTAAATGAGGATGGCATCCCTGCGTTCTTTACAATAAAGTTCATTGACTCCACCAGCTTTGAGGAGCCGGTTTGCCTCCCGCAGAGTGCATCCCAGCGCGAAGGCCAGCTTGAGCAAGTTATCCCGTGAGGCTTGGCGCGTGCCCATAAATATTTGATAACCAAAGGTCTCGTTGAGTCCGGCCCCACGCACCACATCTACCCGCTTAAGTGCTTTTGCTTCAAGAAGTTCACTCAGATACTCGGCCAAGCTGCGATGAGTGGCCACCTGATCAAGATAGGTTTCCAGCTCTGGGGCTGCACGCAGCTCATCTAGAAGCTCCTCAGTCAAAGGCTCCTCGCTGCCATTGAGTCCAGTCTTTTGATGCTGCGTATCCATAGGCTCCACTCTTTACAACGAAAGCGCGGGATGAGCAGCTATAAGCCTACTCCCCCGCGCCTCTCAGGTTTCTGTAGTAGCTGACGACTATGCTACCGTAAACGTGCGCTCAGCCAAAAGCGTGTCGTTCATAGAAAGCAGCTCTTCAACTTCCACCGTAACGTCGCTTTGGTCGGCCAACTTGAATGCCTGCTGCACCTGAACCGATGCGCCGGGCTTGATATCCTTCATTGCGGCTTCGTTATTGATATTCATAACCATGCCCGTATCAAGCTCCACACCATTCTGGAAGGCCTTATCGATGGTGGCCACCATGAAGCTCGTCGCTTCATCGGAATTATTGGTGAAGGTGTAGTCCACTACGATGGCCGGGTTGTCCTGATAATCGGTGGTCACGGTGCAGTTATCAATGGTGACCGCATACTTAGCAGCCTGAGACTCCGCAGAAGCGGCGGCACTGCTGCCGCTCTCCCCTGTCGTAGCGCTTGAAGTGGTGCCACTGTTTACGTCATCAGGAGCTTCGGCCAAGGCGGCCGAGAAGGCAGCCTGAGTAGCCAGTACCACCACAATAGAAACAATGCCCAACACGGTGCCCGCTACGGCAAGGCCCATGCCCTTCTTCGCCCCTTTGCGAATGATGATAATAGCCACCACACCCAAGATGAGACCCACCAATGCCAAGATGAATGACAAGTTATTGATGATGGGTAAAAACGACGTGACGATGGCAATAATACCCAACACCAATGAGGCAATAGCCAACCCTGAGCTGGACTTTTGTGTGTTCTCTTCCATGAAATAAAACCCTTTCCCTATCCTTTACGCCTCTGCGCGTTCTTCACGCATAACGCTCCAAGAATAGAGATGAGGGTTTTAAATTTCATTAGCTGCCAGCTAAGGCGGCAGCCGCTTTTTCAGGACTCTGAGTTAGCGACCAAGGCTGTCTTCGTGACGCTTTTGGGCCTCGGGGCTGTAGCGTTCTTTGTAGCGCACATCCACGAGTTCGCCCACAATGGCAATGGCCAACTCCGCCGGGGTCTTCGCGCCAAAGGCCAATCCGATAGGCCGCTTAATACGCTCCCAATCCTCCTCGGTTAACCCGGCATCAATCACCAAATCATGGACCGTAGAGTTCTTGCCGGCGCAGCCCATCATGCCAATATAGTGCGCACCATTTTGCACCGCCCACACACAGCCTTGGGGGTCAAACATGTGGCCGCGCGTAAGGACGCAGACGTAGTCACCCGGGTGGCCCGGGATATTCGAGAGTTCATCAAAGTTGCCGCCATGGAGCATGATGCGCTCGGCATGGGGGAAACGCTCCTCATTTAAGAAGGCGGGATCGTAGTCCATGACCGTCACAGTAAATCCGACGTGATCGGCCAAGGCAGCTACTTCCGCCGCCGCGTCAGAGGCACCCAGAAGCACGACGCGTACGGGCTCAAAAAGCGGTTGGGATACCCAGGTAAGTCCATCGAATTGATCGTTGTGCATGGAAGGCCCGCGGGTGACATCCTTCATTTGGAAGATGTCGCGAGGGGACGGCTCGCGCGACGCCACAATCTCCTTGGCGTCATTGCAGAAAAAGACGAGGTTGTCGCCGTCGGCAGAACCCTGATGCCCGTAGCGCTTGGTGACTTCGTTATCGACGTTCGCCATAGCAGCCTGAGGGTCATAGACCACCTTAAAGCCAAGCCAGGCCAAGTCTCCCTCGTCGAGGGCTTGAAGCGCTCGCTCAAAAGTAGGCAGGTCTGCAGGTCCTAACGATGCCGCAATGGCGCTCAACGTGGTGGGATCCACATGGGGGTTTGCGGACTCGGCTTGAGCAGCAAATGCGGGAAATGCCTCCAGAGGCAATGTGGGAGTAGTGCCCGCCTTAAGATCGGCGATGATAGATTCGAGAATGGCTCGTTCCATGAATTAGCCTCCTTCGTGAATAATAGAGGCCTTCATGATAGCAGAGCCACGGTCTAAACCGCAGGTAGCCCGCAGTTTGCTGTCAAACTGCCATGGAGCCACAATGGATCAGAGATTGAATCCGTCGCGGGAATAAGCCAACAAGCTGTCACCCGGCCAGCAAACTGACTCCCCGATATCCCAGACTCGAGAACCGACTGCAGTCCTTAGGCAGGCTCAGCTACCGATACCCGTCGATCCTCGCCGACGCACACGCGCCCTTCCGCAAGTGCCCGTAATACCCGAGGATAGATTTGATATTCCACCTGATGGATGGCTGTTTCCAGCTCCTCTAGGCTCCAACCCTCGCGCACCGTCACGGCCTCTTGAGCCACAATGGGACCCTTGTCGTAATCCTCATTGGCAAAGTGCACGGTCACACCCGTAACTTTCACGCCGGCCTCATAGGCATCTTGAATGGCATGGGCACCCTTGAATGAGGGCAACAGCGCCGGATGCAAATTGAGCACCCGATCGGGGAAGGCATCCAACATAACCGGAGTCACTTTACGCATATAGCCCGCCATGACTACATAGCGAGCTCCCGCTGCTTGCAGGGTGTCCACAATAAGCTGATCGGCCGCTGCAGGGTCTTCGTAATAGGAGCGATTCAGCACTAAGACGGGAATGCCGGCTTCCTCGGCGCGGGTAATGCCGTAGGCATCGGGCCGCGACGCTACCACCGACACAATTTCCACGGGCAAGCCCGCCTCAATCTCATCAATGATGGCTTGTAAATTCGTTCCACTCCCTGAGATGAGTACCCCAATTTTTAGCTTCTCCACCGTGGTCTCCTTGCGACATCAGGCCCAAGTTTTAGCGTTCGTAATCGAAAAGGGCGCCGCCGTTGTCGTAGCGCACAACGCCGCCTCCCTCTACGACCTGGCCCACGCGATAGACCGCTTCGCCCGACGCCCGCAGTTCTGCTTCCACCAAGTCAACAGAGGCGGCATCCACACAGAGGATCATGCCCAAGCCCATATTGAATGTCTTGAGGGCTTCTTCTTCATCAAGACCAGCCGCCTCACAGGCATAGCGAATGATCGGAGGTACCGACCAGGTTCCTTCTTCTACCACAGCGTCCACGCGGTCATTCAACGCCCGATTGAGATTCTCGGTAATGCCGCCACCGGTAATATGAGCCAAACTATGAACGGCCTCAGGAACTGCCTTAAGCACATTGAGAATGGGCTTTACGTAAATGCGGGTGGGCGTTAACAGCGCCTCAAGGACGCTCACTCCACCCAACTCATCCACCGCTTCGCGAATCTCTTCTTCGCTGCGGCCTTCAAGGCAAACTTTACGCGCCAGCGAATAGCCATTCGAATGCAGACCGCTGGATCCGAGCGCCACCAGCACATCCCCGGGACGCACGGTTTCCGGATTCAGCATAGATACGCGATCTACGATGCCCACGCAGAAGCCCGACAGATCGTAGTCATCCGGGTCCATGACACCAGGATGCTCGGCCATTTCCCCACCGATGAGCGCACAGCCCGCTTGGCGGCAACCCTCGGCAATGCCGCCTACGATTTCAGCCATAGCCTCGGAAGAAAGCTTGCCAACGGCCACGTAATCTAAGAAGAACAACGGTTCGGCGCCCGTAGCCAAAATATCGTTCACACACATGGCTACCAAGTCAATGCCCACGGTGTCGTGTTTGCCTAAGCGCTGGGCCACCTTCAATTTGGTGCCCACCCCATCGGTGCCGCTAACCAACAGCGGGTCTACCATAGACTTCGCAGCCCCAACGGAAAAAAGGCCACCGAATCCACCAATGTCTCCTACCACCTCCGAGCGATAGGTGCTATGGACCGCGTCCTTGATGGCGTCAACGGCGCGCGCGCCTTCTTCAATGTCGACACCGGCCTGGGCGTAGGTAATCTGTTCAGCCATGGATGCATCCTTTTCCCTCGATGTGGTTTTGCTATCGCTCATTATGCCAGCACTCACGGTTTCCCGGGCGCTCACTCAGCGATTATGGTTGCAGTTTCTTTTGCAAGGCGCTCGCTGTGAGCGGCGGCGCGTTCTTGCTGGGTCAGAAAACTGTCTTGGGCAATTTCTTCAGGAATAGCCACCGGATATTCTCCCGTAAAACAGGCCTCACAAAAGCCCGGATGAACCACATCAGGAAGGGCCGCCCGCAAACCGTCCAAGGAAACAAAAGCAAGGGAATCGGAGCCGATCCAGGCGTTCATTTCCTCCAAGCTCTTGTTGGCTGCAATGAGCTGATCTCGGGTATCCGTATCAATGCCATAAAAACAAGGCCACAGCACTTGAGGACTCACAATGCGTAAATGGACTTCGGCAGCCCCTGCGTCGCGCAGCATTTGCACCAGTTTCTGAGAGGTATTACCCCGTACAATGGAGTCATCGATGACCACCAAACGCTTGCCCGCAATCACCTCGGGCAGCGGATTGAGTTTCAAGCGAATACCCAGCTGACGCATGGCTTGGGTGGGCTGAATAAAGGTTCGCCCCACATAGCGGTTCTTCACAATGCCATCAGTAAAGGGAATGCCGCTTTCTTGGGCAAACCCAAGAGCCGCAGGAACTCCGGAGTCCGGAACACCCAACACCAAATCCGCCTCCACCGGTGCTTCTTGGGCAAGAATCCGCCCTAACGCCCGGCGCGCTTGGTAGACGCTCTGCCCATCGATTACCGAATCCGGCCGGGCAAAGTACACATACTCAAAAATACAGGCGGAAGGGCTTTGGACTGGAACCGCTTGCTCACTGTGGATACCTTCCTGGGTAATCCGCAACACTTCCCCCGGAGCCACATCGCGTACATAGGTGGCGCCCACAATATCAAGACCACAGGTTTCCGAAGATACCACCCAGCCGCGACCCTCGGGTAACTCCCCCAAACACAGCGGCCGAATGCCGTGAGGATCCCGAAACGCGTACAGGGCATCTTTGCTCGCAAGAACCATCGCGTAGGCGCCAGCAACCTGCTCCATGGTGTAGGCAATGCCCGCGCGCAAATGACGGGTCTTTTGCGTCATAAAGCCGATGGCCTTGGCCGCCACCTCTGAATCGGTTTGGGAGCGAAAGGTTACGCCGTGGCTCTCCAGCTGCTTGCGCAAAGGATCGGTATGAACGAGAGTGCCGTTATGAGCCAGCGCAATGAGCTCATCATCAATGGCCGAAATGTGGGGCTGGGCCGCATCCCAAGAAGCGGTGCCACCGCTGGTGGAATAGCGCACATGACCCACAGCCACAAATCCTGGTAAAGAGGAAAGGGTGGCCTCGTCAAAGACCTGGGTTACCAACCCTAAGTCCTTAGCTACCACCACGGAGTTGCCATCGCCTACCGCAATGCCGGCGCTTTCTTGGCCCCGATGCTGAAGCGCCTGCAACCCAAAGCAGGTCATGCGCGCCACATCTTCACCCGGCGCGTAAACCCCAAAGACCCCGCAGGCCTCTTCCAAGCGATCCGGCCGTTCCACTTCCACTCTGCTGCGCACTACTGTCATTCCTTTCCCACTCCCTTGCACGCTCTCATTTCCCACCGTTGGTTTTTCAGCCCAAAATGAAAACCGCCCGGGTTGCCGGGCGGTTCCTGTTGAGTTATTCCACACGCTCTTGGGCGTCGGTATTTACCATTCCTGCTTCTTCCTGGGAGACCACTTCCGCTCCCGTGCCTACGGGATTACCGTTGCCATCTAAGGGCAAGAAGTCCAACACTGAGCAGAACAAAATGTAGCGGTTGGTATTGTTTGCCCCATCGCAGGTAGAAAATGCGAATACCTTATGGACATTGTTCGGATCCGGCAGGGGCGGATCACTATCGATCTGGCTGGGAGTTACTACCGACTCATCAATCCGCGCTTGAACATAGGCCGCCAGCTCTTGGTCGGTATTGAACGTGGGGATGATAATGCGATCTGCATCGGTGGCAGGCACATGATCAAGGGCAAAGGATCCCAGGCGATAATTGCCGCCGGGCGTGAGCAAATAGACAATACGATGGCTATTAAACTCCGCTGGATCGCGGAACTCATTGAACAGATGGAACATCGTGCCGTTGCGCATATTGTGGCCATAGATGAGGTTCACATCATTAGAGAAGTCAGCCTTATTGTGGCCATCCAGCATGATGGCGCCATACTCAGCAGCAAACTGCCCCGCCGAGCCATTGTTGAAGTTATGGTGCAGGTAGTATTCGCTATCGCCCTCTTTGTGAACCACCGGATAGCTCACCTCGGTACCGGCAATATAGACCCAGGCGACCACGTCAGGATTAATAGCGCGCAAGGCATCCCAATCCACATGGAAATCGGCTAGGGTAAGCATGGCGGCATCTTCTTCGGCCGGTGCCTCAAAGGCCGTCGTTTCAATCTCGTCGTAGACCTGCTGGCCATGGCAATAGGAGTAGGCAATATAGCCCAACATGGCCAAGGACGCCACAAAAACTACGAGGGCGACCCAAAAGACAATGCGCCACACCAAACTCTTTTTCTTCCGCCGCCGAGCGCGGCCTTTTTCTTTCGTAGCAGACGGTGAGTAGTTCGCCATCCATCGTCTCCTTCTACACCCAAAACCAATGCTGCGTATCTCGTGAAGTATCCACTATAAAACGATTGCCGAGCAAACGGGAGCCCGGCAATCGCAATGGTGCTATGAAATTAACAAACGCGCAATGAAGAATGCTTATTTCTTCTTTAATTCGTCGATGAATCCCTTGGCAATAAAGGCCACCACCAGTATGACAACAATGGCCACAATAACCCAGATTGCAACCATCGGCACATTCATACCAAACAGGTTGACCATGCCCTCTGGAACCGTCTCGACTGCGGTAGCAGCCGTCTCGACTGCGGTAGCAGCCGTCTCGGCTGCGGTAGTAGCGGCTTCCTCCATGGTTGACTCCTTTTCACGAACCCAATAGGTTTTGTTTTCTTGTACGTAGTTTCACGTTCCCGTGTTGGTGAAATCCTAGCGCGAATCCTAGCCTGAGCGCAAGGAAACTTTACCGAGCGAAAACGTGGTGTTTCCAAAATACACCTTCTTACCTGCAGCGACGACCTCGCCCGCCATTCTGAACCCCTGAACCCACCGGCGGCACCCTAGGCGTTCAAGCGCTCCTCCAAAGCGGTCACTATAATTTCCAAGGCTTTGATGCGAGCGTATTTCTTGTCATCACTTTCCAGAACCGTCCAGGGAGCGAAGGTGGTAGAGGTTAAGCGGAACATGTCGTCGGTGGCTGCCTTGTATTGAGGATACTTTTCTCGATTCCGCCAATCATCAGGGGTAATCTTCCATTGCTTGGCAGGATCAGCTTCCCGTTCTTGGAACCGACGCAGCTGCTCTTCCGGGCTCACATCGACCCAGAACTTCAAAAGAATGGCACCCCAATCCACCAAATCATGCTCGAATTCATTGATCTCGTCATAGGCGCGGGCCCATTCATCGGGCGCCGCAAAACCCTCCACGCGCTCCACCAACACCCGGCCATACCAGGAGCGGTCATACATGCCCACATGACCCGCTTTCGGCAATCGCGTCCAATAGCGCCACAAGAAGGGATGAGCCAGCTCGGGCTTTGTGGGAGCGGGGCTCGGGAAGATGGTATAGGCGCGTGCGTCTAAGGCTTGGGCCACGCGCTTGATGTTGCCGCCCTTGCCGGCAGCATCCCAGCCTTCGTACATAATCATGAGCGGAACGCGCTTTTGATACATGATGTTCTCAAGACGGAACAGCTTTTCCTGCAATTCCCGACGGCGTTCTTTGTATTCCTCCGGGTCAATACGATGGCTATGGTCGATGGCATCCACCTGGGGATAATGCTTCACAATGGGAAACCGCGACTTCTTGGGCGCAAAGTTGTGCGCTGCCCAAGCCCGCGCTTCTGCCACGGCAAGCTCAGGACCGCTCAGCATACCGCGCTCAGAGACGGCCACCGTCGACGCCGCAGACTTCGACTCCCCGCCTTCGCTTTCCGCATCTTTCCGGGCAGTCTTCAGCAGTTCGCGCTCAAGCTTTTCCGCCCGCTTTAAGGAGGCGTCTTCGAGAGCCATGGTGTCTTCGGCTCGCGAGGCTTGGCGTTGAGCTGCTTTAGCCATGCCATCTTCTAAGGCTTTAATGAGGGTTTCGGCAATGGTGATGTTGCAGCGACGCTTGTCTTCGCCGTTAAGCAAAATCCACGGGGCAAAATCGTAGTTACTGCGTTCCAGCAAGCGATCATAGAGCTTGTACACCGCATCATAGTTTTGAGCGCTCTTGAGCTTCTCCTCGGGTACACGCCAGCGCGTGACCGGATCATCGTGAAGGCGGCGCAAGCGTTCCAACTGGCCTTTCTTGGTCATGTGGACGAAAAACTTCACGACCTCATAGCCATCTGCAGACACCTGCTGCTCGAAATCATGGATGGATTCCAAGTAGTGGCGCTCCCCCTCTTTTGGCACTAATAACTTCGCGGGAGCATTATTCATCATGGACTGAATGGCAGCGGTATACCAACCCCGATCGTAGAACGTAATGGAGTTGCGCTCACCGAGGGACTTCCAGAATTCTTGCATGATGGGGAAATAGCCGGTCACGTCATAGGCACGGCCCGCGAAATTGCGCTCAGCCTCAATTTCAAGGTCCAGCCCCACATAGACACTGGTGGCTCGGGCATCGAGGTTATACATCAAATCAGAAATGCGACTGCCCTTACCAGCCCCATTCCATCCCTCGAAAAGCACCACCAAGCCCACACCGGCGTTGTGCGCCTGTTGCTGGAGAACCACCAGACGCTCCATCAACTCATCGTAGTGTTCCTTGTATTCCGCTTTCGGTAGCTTTTCTTGGGTAAAGTCAATGGCTTCTAGCATGATGGCATCCCTCACCTCTCGGTTCTGCGCGATGGGTGTAGGGTACCACCATCGCCCTCACGCCATGAAGTAGAAGTGTGTCAGACAGCAAACCGATGAACGCAACCGCTCGCTTGGGGCGTATGCTAGCCCCTAGATTGCTGCGAAAGGAGACGCTCATGAAGCGCTACGGCGTCATTGACCTTGGTTCTAATTCCGTGCGTTTGGTTATCTTCGATGTAGAGGCCCATCACCATAAACCTCTTACCAAAGGAGATATCCACGAACTAGTGGACGAGAAGAAAATGGCCGGACTATCGGCCTATGTAAAAGAGGGCACGTTTACCCAAGCCGGTATCGCTAAAGCCATTAGCGTGCTTGAAAGTCACCTACACCTGGCATCCACGCTCCACTGTGATGCCACAGGGATTTTTGCCACAGCGGTGCTCAGGAACTGCCAAAACTCCCCAGAGGCAGTAGCGGCCATCGAGGACGCTATCCACCACCCCATCCATCTGTTGCCGGGCGAAGAAGAGGCGCGCCTGGATTTTGTGGGAGCGTCCCTCGGACAGCCCATGGAGCAGGGAACGCTCATCGATATTGGTGGCGGCTCTACCGAGCTGGTGGCTATCCAAGAGGGTGCTTTCACCGCAGGGGTCAGCTTGACCCAGGGCTCTGTTTCTTCCTATGCGTCCCTGGTTCGTCTCCTGCTTCCCACCCCCACCGAAGCCCAAGCCATTGTTGCCGCATTCCAGGAGCGATTAGCAACCCTTACTGACCCGGCGGTGTTTCGATCACCACAGCTCTATGGCGTCGGGGGCAGCGTCCGTGCTGCGGCCAAGCTCATTGGCGCCCGCGCCGGTCAAGCAAAAGCGCCCCGCACTATCACGCGAGAAGATATCGAGCAGCTATTAGCACTCTATGAGGCGGATCCGGCAACCTATGCCCATTTGCTCACCCAGGTGGTTCCCGACCGCGTTCATACAGCCACGCCGGGCTGCTTAATCATTCGGACACTCATGGACTATCTGGGAGCCTCCGAACTCACGGTTTGCAAGCATGCCATTCGCGAAGGCTATTTAGTGGAATATCTGGTGCCCCAAACT
Source organism: uncultured Parvibacter sp. (assembly GCA_910587945.1). GTDB lineage: Bacteria > Actinomycetota > Coriobacteriia > Coriobacteriales > Eggerthellaceae > CAJUNI01. The sequence goes on along the minus strand of CAJUNI010000005.1, from coordinate 42,007 downwards.
ACCGAGGCCTAAGTCCCGTCGTGGTGGGGCCCCTCTTTGCTCGCCCAACACAGGCCGCGTTTCCGGGGCGCCGTTATCGTTTCGTAACGTTTGAAACCCGTCACCCCAACTTGGCTCAAGTCGCGCTAGGATAGCCCTAAGACGTCCAGGGGGCTAAGAGTGACGTCTTTGGGGAACTTACCAACCTTGGATAACCGTCATCGGCTGCGATGCGGTCTTTTCGCGCCCCCTCATAGGCCTTTGGTCTTAGGTTTTATTACCGGTTTCAAGGAAGGACGAAACCATGGCTGAGAGCAACACCATCACCAAACCGCCCTACATGCAAAACCGTGAACTTTCGTGGCTTGAGTTCAATAAGCGCGTATTAGATCAAGGGGCTGACGCCACGGTCCCCCTGCTGGAGCGACTCAATTTCATTTCCATTTTCTGGAGCAATCTCCAAGAGTTTTTTATGGTGCGCGTGGGTAGCCTCACGGACCTTGCCTTGGTGAAAAAGTCCATCATTGACCCGAAGTCAGGGATGACCCCTTCCGAGCAACTGGAAGCCATTTACAAGCGTTGCCATGAACTCTACCCCTACTATCAATCCACCTACGAGACCCTACGCACTCAACTCGCCGACGAAGGCATTGTGCAGCTTCGTCCCGCAGATCTCGACGAGGAACAGAAGGCCTACCTGGAAAGCTATATGCATCGGGAGGTGCTTCCGTTTCTCTCGCCTCAAATCATTAATGCGCGTCACCCCTTCCCCCATCTGGAGAACGGAGCGCTCTATGTCGTAGTTCGCCTAGATGAACATGCGGGCCCCACGAAAAAAGCCAAAAAGAAGGCGAAGGCCGAAGCTGAAGCAAAAGGCGAAAAGACAGACGCCCCCACTAAAGAAGAACGCGCGGATGCAAAGCGCATTGCCAACAACCTCGGCGCTGAAGGCGTGACCTTGGGCATCATCCCCATGCCCCGCCATGGCGAACGCGTTATTGTCATGCCCGGCAAAGACAAGGGTGTTTCGTTCGTCCTCCTTGAGCACGCACTGGAGATGTTTGCGGAAGAAATTTTCTCCATGTATAAGGTCAAGCACACCAACGTTATTTGTGTCACCCGTAATGCGGATCTGGATGCGACCGAAGGCGCTGATGAGCTCGGCGAAGATTACCGCGAGCACATGAAACGCATCCTCAAAAAGCGCAGTCGCTTAACGCCGGTACGTCTGGAAAGCGAGCGCCCCCTATCGGACACTATCAAGCCCCTCTTGCTCGATAAGCTGGGTCTGAAAGAGCATCAGCTCTATGTGACCAGCGTGCCCCTGGATATGGGATATAGCTGGGGTCTCGGGAGCCTTGTGAGCACCAAGAAACGCGCTGCCTTGACACCGACGCCTTTTACCCCGCACTGGCCCGCCTGTTTAGAGCGCAACCGTTCCATCATGGAACAGGTGACGGAGAAGGACGTACTGCTTTCCTACCCCTATCAGTCTATGGACGCTTTCGTCCAACTGCTGCGTGAGGCTGCTACAGACCCCGCCGTCATTTCCATCAAGATCACGCTCTACCGCTTGGCCAGCCAATCCCACTTGGCCGAAGCATTGATTGCTGCCGCCGAGGCGGGCAAAGAAGTTACTGCGCTCTTTGAGCTACGCGCCCGTTTTGATGAGTCCAACAACATCGAGTGGTCCCAGCGCTTTGAGCAGGCGGGGTGCCATGTCATTTACGGCTTCCGTAACTACAAAGTCCATTCAAAGATCTGCACTATCACGCGGCAAACACCCCAGGGGCTGCAACATATCACTCAGCTCGGAACGGGCAATTACAACGAAAAGACCGCCAAGCTCTATACCGACTTTTCGTTCATAACCAGCGACCCCACCTTTGGGCGGGATGCCGCTGAGTTCTTCCGCAATATGGCCCTTGAGAACATCTCCGACAACTATGACATCCTCCAAGTGGCTCCGCTTCAAATTAAGCAGCAAATTCTGGAAGGCATTGATGAGCAAATCAGTCGCGCCCAGCAAGGTCTTCCGAGCGGATTGATGTTTAAGACCAATTCCATTACCGATCGCGAAGTCATTGAGCGCATATCTGACGCTTCCAAAGCAGGCGTTCCCACCACCTTGTTTGTCCGTGGCATTTCCTGCTTGATCCCCGGCGTTGAAGGTTTCACCGACAATGTCCGCGTCGTGTCAATTGTGGGTCGCCTTCTGGAGCACAGTCGCATCTACTGTTTTGGACCCCGTGAGGACTGCCGGGTCTATCTGTCGAGCGCCGACCTCATGACCCGCAACCTTAACAAGCGCATCGAGATTGCCTGGCCTATTCTTGGCGATGAACTGCGGGAACAGGTTTTGGGCTATCTGGATCTTTGCATGGCCGATACCGCCAAGCTCCGGGAGCTTTTGCCTGACGGAAGCTATACCCCCTTGGGGATGTTTGCAGCCCATGAGCCTGCCGGCGAAGTAGTGCTCTTCGACTCCCAGGATTATCTGATTGGCGAAGCTCAGCGACAGCACTTAGCAGCTGCGGAGCTCAATGCCCGTCGGGATGCCAATCGTGTGGGACCGGGACGCTCCATCGAGGCCGCCCATCGCACCGAAGAAGAGGCGGAGTTTACCCTTATCCCTGGGGCTGAAGAGCAGGCAGCGGCTTCCGCCTTTGAAACCGCTGCCGACGAAATGGCTTCCGTGCAAGCAGAGAATCAAGCGAAGCAGCGCGGGGGAATGACAGCCGAAGAAGAAGCTGCCGCCGCCCCGTCGTTGCCCGTGGAGCCAAGCCGGGAAGCCAGCGTTGGGACTGAGGCCGCACCTGGGACGCTGGCGCCTCAAAAAGCGGAAGTTGCTATGGAACGGGAAGTCCCCGCTCAGCCGAAGGCCCCCTCAACTGCGGCACCCCTTGCCCAACCCGAAACTCCCGCCCCTGCGGCACCAAAAGCCAAAACTGCTCCAGCGGCGACAAAAGCCACCCCTACGCCAGTTCAGGAGCCCACCGAACCTGCAGAGGAGCCTACCACGGTGAGTGCGACCATCGTGCCTCCCGTTGTGGCCGGGACCACTCCCCTCCCCGACGCACCAGTGCCTGCCCAGGTCACCATTAGTCCTCAGGCAGCCAAGAAAATGGCCGCCATTGAGGCCGCCCGTCAGCAAGCAGTCCAAGAGAAAGGGGCCGCTCCGGCGCCGAAACCTCCTGCACCAGGAGCTCTGTTGCTCGGAGCCGTCGCCTCTCTCTTCAAGAAGCGACGCTAACGCCGAGCGCGTCCACTTGCGCGACCTCGCGCCAAAATAGTGAGAATGTTTTGCGGGACCGGAGGCAAAAAGCGCCGGTCCCGCAGTTATTTAAGAAGCGCTCACCAGGGCATCGATGAGCGAGGCTAACCCCTGATAGAAGGGGCTTTGAGCGCGCGCTTTGAGATCCTCGCAGAATGCGCCAACCCAGGGTTTCAGATGCTCGTCTACAAACGCCTGACGGCGGGCTGCCGCTAGCTGAGCTTGCGCGACATCCCCTTGAGCGAGCGCCTGGGCTTCGTCCTCGCAAAGCTGGGCCACAAACGAAAGTTCGATGCCCAGATGATCCTCGGGAAGCCGCAGTCCTTCCTGCTCATGATAGCCCGCCTGGGCATAGGCCCGCACCACATCATCGCGCGACGGACCCATGAGGATGCCATTGCCGCCATCGTACACAGACTCATAAGAGTGAACCGGATGGGCTGACATCCCCGCCAACAGCGCCGCAAACTCCACGGCAAGATCCTCTGTCACCGCAGCCAGATTGTCGGGCTCGAGTGCTTTCGCCCACTCATGCCAAGGGTCGAGTGCCTGGACACCGCCTTCAACGGCCGCATCAGCATTGTTCTTCAGCTGCTCCAGCAGCCTCACCGGTACTTCTTCTAAGAGAAGCGACCCCAAAAGCCGCCAGCTCAGGGCTGCCTCTTGAGCCTGTTCCGCTGAGCCAAACTGCCGAGCAGGATCGCATACACGCTCAGGTTGCACCGCCGGTTCAGGTTGCTTGACCGCTGCTGCTACCTGCGCGGCAACTGCTTCGTCTTCTTCGCCCTCATAGCGAAGGGCTTGAGTCGGACAGGTTGCCACACAATGGGGCGCCGACCCCCAAGCAACCCCGCAACTCAAACAACGATCACACTTATCCATGGAACGCGGACCAAACTGGGGCACATCAAAGGGGCAGGCTTCGGCACAACGCCGACACAAGATGCACCGCTCGGCATCTACTAAGACAACGCCACTTATTTCTTCCTTGATCAACGCCTGGGTCGGACACGCCGCCACGCACTCTGGCTGTTCACACTGCTTACAGACATGGAATGTCATGATGCGCTTCAGATGAGGAAACACTCCCTCATCCTGTTCCTCTACCCAGCAGCGCGGGGCCTGACCAGCGGGGATTTCATTCCACTGTTTACAGGCCACCTCACAGGCCCAGCACTGAATACACCGCTCGGCTTCAAAATGAATGCTCGGTCGCTTAGTCATGAGAAGCCTCCTTAGCAGTTTCGGATGCACCTTGCTGAGAGACTCCGATCGTCTCCCTCCCAAACACAGCAACCTCAGATTCTCCCAACTCGTCCACAGCTGTCTCAAGCGGCGAAATCCGCACCAGCGTTTGTTTTGCCATGGCGGAATGAAAGGGGTCGAAGAGCGCGGGATCTGTGTTGTAGAGCACCGAGGAATCGCTTCCTCCGTCAAAGGCGCCAGAACCGGGAAGGTCGGCCGTGGCCTCATCACGCCACCAGCCGCGACGGGTCATGAGGACCTCGGGGGCAACTCCTTCAAAATACTGAGCCACTAATCGCACCCAGCCGTGAGGAGATTCCACCTTCACCCATTGGCCATCCTTAATGCCAAAACGCTCGGCAGTGCGGGGATTGATTTTCACCCAGGGTACGGGCTGCTTTTCCTTCAAGTAGGGCGTCTCCAGATAGTAGCTATGCATGCAGGTGCGATAGGCATGGACATCTGAGAGTACAAGCGGATAGTCCTGGGCCAACTCTGGCGTCTCTGCTAAGCCCTCAGGAGGTCCGGCGTAGCAGGGCAAAGCCCCTAACACGCCCGTCTCTTCAACATTGGGCTTCCCGCTTAGCAGTGCGTTCGCGCATTGAACTTTTCCTTCAGGCAAGTGGGCAAACAACTGCTCATAGCGCTCCACTTTAGTCGGGGCCGGCTCCTCCTCTGACGAGCGTGCCACCAGCAATCCCTCGCGCCGCGGAGCTCCTTGCCGTAAGGACTCCAACGACACGCCCGACCCCTCTAGTTGCTCTTCCAGACAAGCGTCCATGGAGCCTTCCCAGAAGTCCTCCCCATAGCCGCAGGCTTGGGCAAAGCCCAGATAGAAGTCCCAGTCCGAACGACTTTGCCCCATGGGCTCGGCCAGCGTCTGGGTAAGACCAATAAAGGTCCCCTGAGGTCCATTTTTCACAGCGAACTGCTGCGAGCATTCATAGTGAGTACAGGCTGGCAATACATAATCGGCATAGTCACAGGAGGTATTCCATCGCACGTCATTGACCACATAGAAGTCGAGCTCGGCCAAGGCCCGGGCAATAGTTTTTGGCTGGCGCGTTGCCCCAAAAGGATTGGTAGCTTGACCCAGCACAAAGCGCAGCGGGTAAGGCTCTTTCGTAAGCACCGAAAGCAAGCCCTTGAAGTAGGCCGAATTGGGCCCTGACTCCCAATTCTTAGGGTGTTGGAACCAACGGGGCATTTCAGGGGCCACTAACTGCGCCATACCCGGATAATAGCCGGCTTCCTCGTCAGCTGCACTAGCGCCGAGACGCTCGGTGAGAATGTCGAATTTCTTGGGGGTGATCAGCGGTTTAAAGCCTCCCGGTCCAGCCCCTCCCGCGCCCGGCCTATCAAGGTTTCCGGTAATGGCAGCAATAAGATTGATAGCCACCGCACACCAGTGCCCATCGCGCTGCTGATCTCCAATGCCATTTCCTGTGAGGATACCCATGGGTTTAAGCGTGCCCATCAGCCGGGCCACTTCATAGATCTGTTCCTCAGGGATTCCCGTAATGGCCGACGCCCAGGCAGGAGTGAAAGGTTGCACATGAGCAGCCAGTTCATCAAAACCTACACACCATTGCTCAACAAATTCCTGGTCGTATAACCCTTCGCCAATAATGACGTGGAGAAATGCGAGCGCTAATGCCCCATCCGTACCCGGGCGAATAGGCAACCAGATATCTGCCTTCGACGCCAGAGGATCCATCAAGGGACGAATATCAATGACTTTTGTGCCCCGGGCGATGGCATCTAAGCGTTTGCGCGGCTTCCCTTGATTTACGGCGGAATTCTCCGGATTTGCACCCCAGATAACATAGAGTTTCGTCTTGGTAAGCTGCCCGGGATCCGGATTAGCCTTGCCGATGGATACCCACTTACTCACCGCGCGCTGCCGAGCGCAAATGCCGCTGTGAAGATAATTAGGGCTTCCATGGACATTCAAAAAGCGACGACCCAGGGTCCAGAGCACATTGTAGGCCTGAGGCGAGAGGACGCCGTAGGCCTCGGGTCCCCACTGAGCTGTTACCTCGCGCAGCTTCGCACCAATGGCCGTGAGCGCTTCATCCCAGGTGGTGCGCACAAAGCGGCCTTCACCCTTCTTACCCACCCGCTTCATGGGGTAGAAGATGCGTGCTGGGTCGTAGAGAATCTGGGCCGTGGCATTGCCCTTGGCACAAAGGGTTGTGCCGCCAAACAAGCCATTATTCGAAGCTAATGGGTTACCTGCCGTTGTTATCCAACGGCCGTTGCGCACCGTGGCAATGAGTGAGCACTTGGTTTTTGCGGGGCCACACATCTGACACCAGCTATGACGCTGGACCACACAAGCAGGATGGCCTTGAGGGTCCACCGTCCACTCGATTCTCTCCTCGTCACTGGTTTCAGTTTCCCGGGTGTCCGGAGGCAGTTCTAGGGCGAAGGGGTTGCCGAAGGCGTCATAGATCCAACCCGGGTGCTCTGCCAGCGGCTGGAGGGCCGACGCGGGCGCCATAGTAGCTCCCAGCGTTCCCAAGCGCTGGTACAGGGCGCCAAGCTCCTTCGCATTCATGACCTGCTCAGGGAAACAAGACCCTGATTCAGGGACGTTTTCCGCCACAGAATCCTGCGATTGATCTGCTGTTACACGCTCCTCTGATGTGTCTGTCATAGCTTTGCCGTCTTCCCCTCCCAAACCGACAGAAGGTCGATATCCTCACCCGGACATCGACCTTCTTGATTATAGACAGAGAGGCGGGCATAGCCGTTATTCCCAACAAGGATACTTCCCGATGAGGCCCGGCGACCCTTCCTTAAATTTCCTGGGCCACCACCGCAGCAATGGTCTCGGCATGATGTTGGGCCACATCCGCATCGGAAGCTTCCACCATGACCCGTACCACCGGCTCAGTACCCGAGGGGCGCAAGACCACCCGGCCGCTATCCCCCATGGCTTCCTCGGCCGCAGCCACAGCTGCCGCTACCACAGCATTTCCCTCCACCGCATGCTTATCATTCACGCGCACATTGATAAGCGTCTGAGGGAATCGCGTCATGATAGCCACCGCTTCGCTCGGGGTCTTGCCTGAGCGCTTCACGGCTGCTAGGAACTGACAGGCCGTCATGAGGCCATCGCCCGTGGTGTTGTGCTCCAGCAAAATCATGTGGCCGGATTGTTCGCCACCAATGGTGTAGCCCGAGGCGCGCATCTCCTCGAGTACATAGCGATCGCCCACCTTGGTTTGCACCACTTCGATACCGTGATCTTTCATGGCGTGGATAAACCCAAGGTTGCACATGATGGTGCTAACCGCCGTATTCCCCGCAAGGACTCCCCGCTCTTTCATGTCCAGCGCACAAACGGCTTCAATAACATCGCCATCGATTTCGGTGCCATCAGGCAGCATCATCATGACTCGGTCGGCATCGCCATCATGGGCAATACCAATGGAAGCGCCACTTTCAGCCATCAATTCACGCAGCGGTCCTAGGTGCGTCGAACCACATTCGACATTGATATCGGTGCCATCAAAGTCCGTATTGATGGTGGCCACTTCTGCTCCCAAGCGCTCCAAGGCCTCAGGGCTGGTGTAGGCCGAAGCGCCATGGCCGGTATCAAGGGCAATGGTCATGCCGCTAAAGTCGATACCCTGGGAAACAATGCTATCAACCGCATGGGCAATATAGAGTTCGGACGCATCCTCAACGGGAAGCACCGAGCCCACCATAGCACCCGTAGGCATGGAGGCCTCTTCCCCTTGTTCCTGAGCTTGAGCCACCACTCCTTCGAGGCCGCCCCCGCGTACAAAGGCTTCAATCTCGTCCTCCAACGCGTCAGGCAACTTAAAACCTTCGCTATTGAAAAACTTAATGCCGTTGTACTCCGGCGGATTATGGGAAGCCGAAATAACCACACCACCAGCAGCCGCTAGTTCGCGCACCAAAAGTGCCACGCCCGGAGTGGGCAGAATACCTGCCGTCAACGCCGTACCACCTGCACTGGTAATGCCCGCCACCAGGGCTGCTTCCAACATATCGCCAGAGCGCCGGGTGTCTTTGCCTACCACAATAGTATTGCCGAGGAATACGGTAGCCGCCTGCCCCAAACGATAGGCCATTTCATTGGTGAGCTCGGTATTGGCAATACCACGCACACCATCGGTTCCAAACATACGGGCCATGAGGGTTCCTTTCGTCTATCTACCGCGGTTGATATGCTCGGGCTTGAGGCGGATCATGCCCTCATGGACAGAAATCTCGTCTTCGGCCATGCGGGAGTTCATCTCGGCGGCCAACTCGTCGACGGAGATACCGTAGCGCGCGAGCACCACGAGCAGATGATAGATCACATCCCCCGCCTCGTAGCGCAGATGGTTCACCGCCTCATCGTACTCCTGGGGCAGCTGTACGGAAAGCTCGTCGGGCTCCACCGTGCGCCCTGCGCCACTTTCAAAGGCGAGGGCAGCGGCCACCGATGAGGTTGCCCAGCTTTCCACATCTTTTGCAGCCAGGGCCACTTCTCCAGCCTCTTCCATCAGCTTCTTCAGCACCGTGTCAGGTGAAGCTGTTAGCAGGCGGTAGGTGTAGCTCTTCTCGCCGGCGCTGCGGCGCGCCTCGATAGTAGCGGCCAACGTCTCCAGCGACGCTCCGATCTGCGAGGTCGGCGCGGCCTCACCTTCAGGCACATAGGTTTTCTGAGCCATGGAAACTCTTTCTCTCAAATGATGACTCCATCATAGCCACATAGAACAGGGAGAGAGCCCGCAGGCTCTCTCTTAACAGAAACTTCTCGGTTTACTCAAGGAAGTCAGCGAGGTTCCGACCGATGTCTGGAATGGGCCGCCTGTGGGCCCCGTGACTTTGCGCCACGCCCTACCCAAAACCGGGACCCGGACCAGGTGCCTGCCGAAACCGCAGAGTTAGCGTTCCCGCCCGTCCCGGAGGACGGGCGGAACAACACTACTCTTCGCCGTTTTCCATGGCGGCGTTAGAAGCTTCCTCATCTTCTTGGCTCGTTACCCCAAAGCCGAGAGCTCCAACCGATCCCAGCAGTGCGTCCAACTCTTCCAAGTTGCGCTGGTAGGAACGAGGAGGCAGAGCTTCGCCCAGCATTTCCTCGTCATCGGTATTAAAGGTTGGCGGCTCCGTACCACCAATCAGGATGGTGTCATCGGGAGAGAACACCATATCCAGCAGCTGGCTCATGTCATCGTTGGTGGCCGTCAGGTCGTCCTCGATCACATGGAGCAGGTCGCGCTCCTCAAGGCCAGCCTTCAGCTCCTCGATAGCCTTTACGCCGATACCTTCGATGCGCAGCAGGTCATCCTCGGTGCGACCCAAGAGGTCAGCCACCGTTTCAATGCCGGCTTCGGAGAACTTGTTGGCCCAACGCTGAGAAACACCCAGGTCGTCATAGATATAGAGACGGGCATCCTCATCGGAGAGGTTGTGGCCGTGGTGACCGAAGGACAGCGATCCCAGATAGCTGGAGAAGTTGCCCGGGGTATTGAAGTAGCCCTCGGAATCCAGCGACCAGTCCTGAGGCTGAGGCAAGAGCTCTTCGATCTCACGCAGCGCATCCGGAGCAAAGTCAGGCAGTGCGTCGCCCGCCACGCCATCAATGGGCACACCCTTGTAGGTCAGGCGCACATCGCGATAGCGACGCAGGCCGGTACCGGCAGGAATGGGCTTGCCGATGATAACGTTCTCTTTGAGGCCAGCCAGGTGGTCCGTCTTGCCCTCAATGGCCGCATCGGTAAGAACCTTGGTGGTTTCCTGGAAGGAAGCAGCTGACAACCAAGAATCCGTTGCCAACGATGCCTTCGTGATACCCAGAAGCAGGGGTTGACCCACGGGCGGCTCTTTACCTTCAGCAATGAGCTCGTTGGCCACCTTCTCAAACTCGAAGCGGTTGATTTGACGACCCGGCAAGAAGTCGGAGTCACCGGCATCCAGCACCGCCACCTTGCGCAGCATCTGACGAGCAATAACTTCGATGTGCTTGTCGTTGATGTCTACACCTTGAGAAACGTAGACGCCTTGGACCTGGCCTACGATGTAGCGCAGCGTGGTGTTGGGATCGGTCAAACGCAGCAAGTCGTGGGGGTTCACCGAACCACGGGTGAGCTGCTGACCAACATGAACTTCGCAGCCATCTTCCACGCCCGGTACCAGCTGAGCACGGGCAGAAACCACATACTCGCGGAAGTTGCCTTCCTGGTCATGGATGGTGATGGTCTTGGAGGTCTTGTCGCCCGACACCTGCATCGTGCCCGAAATTTCAGCGAGCACAGCTTGGCCCTTAGGCTTACGTGCCTCAAACAACTCTTGAACACGAGGCAAGCCGTGGGTGATGTCTTCACCAGCAACGCCGCCGGTGTGGAACGTACGCATGGTCAACTGCGTACCCGGCTCGCCAATGGATTGAGCAGCAATAATGCCTACTGCCGTACCAATGTTGACCGGACGCGCCGTGGCCAAGTCCCAACCGTAGCACTTCTGGCAGACGCCGTGCTCGGCATGGCAGGTCATGATGGTGCGGATAACAACCTCGGTCACGCCCTCTTGGCTCATAGCCTTGAGGTCATCAAGAGAGGTGATGTATTCGCCCGCCTCTTTCAGGATTTCGCCCTCAGAAGATACCACCGGCTCTAAGAGGCAGCGGCCGACCAAGTTCTCATCCAGATCGCCCTTGGCGGTGGTGATGGGATAGGCAACACCCTCGTGGGTACCGCAGTCAATCTCGCGGATGATGACGTCTTGAGCCACGTCCACCAGACGACGAGTCAGGTAACCAGAGTCAGCCGTACGCAGAGCGGTGTCAGCCAGACCCTTACGAGCGCCGTGGGTAGAAATAAAGTATTCCAATACCGACAGGCCTTCGCGGAAGTTTGCCTTAATGGGGCGGTCAATAATTTCGCCCTTCGGGTCAGACATCAAGCCACGCATACCAGCCAGCTGACGAATCTGCTTGATGTTACCGCGAGCACCAGAGAAGGCCATCATGTAAATGGGGTTGAACTTGTCGAAGTTGTCAGCCATGGCTTCGCCAACTTCTTCGTTCGCCTCATTCCAGATGTCGACCACTTGCTTGTGACGCTCTTCAGCGCTCATCAAACCGAACTCGTAGTCCTCATCAATGGCAGCAACCTTTGCATCAGCCACAGCCAGGATCTCGCCCTTGTTCGGCGGCACCGTTGCGTCGTAAACGGACACCGTAACACCAGCGCGGGTAGCGTAATGGAAGCCTGCGTCCTTCAAGCCGTCCAAAATAGGCGGCACGTCGGAGAGTGCATAGCGGTTGGTTACGTCCTCTACCAAGCGGCTGATTTCCTTCTTGTTCATTTCATAGTTCAAGAAGGGGTAATCTTCGGGCAGCACATCGTTGAAGATGATGCGGCCTACCGTGGTTTCAATGCGCTCGCCAGCCTTGCGATCCTCGAACTCGCCAAAGGCCGTGGCCACTTTCGTGTCCTTGTCCAGGCGAACCCAGATCTTGGCCTGCAGGTCCAAATCGGCACGAGCGTCATAGGCGTTCTGAGCGTCCACCATGTCAATGAAGACACGGCCCTCACCCGGGAAGCCATCACGAGCAGCGGTCAGGTAGTACAGACCGATGATCATGTCCTGGGTAGGCACAGTCAGCGGACGACCATGAGCCGGAGACTTGATGTTGTTGGAAGAGAGCATGAGTACGCGAGCTTCTGCCTGAGCTTCAGCGCCCAAGGGTACGTGCACAGCCATCTGGTCACCGTCGAAGTCGGCGTTAAAGGCCGTACATACCAACGGATGCAACTTGATAGCCTTACCTTCAACCAGCACGGGCTCAAAGGCCTGAATACCCAAGCGGTGCAGGGTTGGTGCGCGGTTGAGCAGAACCGGATGCTCGGCAATAACCTCTTCCAGTACGTCCCAAACGTAGCTTGCGCCACGGTCCACGGCACGCTTTGCGGCCTTGATGTTAGCGGCGTACTCCAGCTCCACCAAGCGCTTCATGACGAAGGGACGGAAGAGCTCGAGGGCCATCTGAGACGGCAAACCGCACTGATGCAGCTTCAGCTGCGGGCCTACAACGATTACCGAACGGCCTGAGTAGTCCACGCGCTTACCCAGCAAGTTCTGGCGGAAGCGGCCTTGCTTGCCCTTGAGCATGTCGGAGATGGACTTCAGCGGACGATTGCCCGGACCCGTTACCGGACGACCACGACGGCCGTTGTCGAAGAGTGAGTCCACGGCTTCTTGAAGCATGCGCTTTTCGTTGTTCACGATGATCTCGGGAGCACCCAAGTCCAGCAAACGCTTCAAGCGGTTGTTACGGTTGATAACACGACGATAGAGGTCGTTTAAGTCTGAGGTAGCGAAACGGCCACCATCCAACTGCACCATAGGGCGCAGATCCGGCGGGATAACCGGAATAACATCCAAGATCATGTCGGAAGGCTTGTTGTCAGACTTCATGAAGGCGTCAACCACCTTCAGGCGCTTCACAGCCTTGGCGCGCTTTTGACCCTTGCCGTTGGCAATGATGTCGCGCAGCTCTTCAGAAGCAGCTTCGAGATCCATGGCATCCAGCAAGTCGCGGACCGCCTCAGCACCCATGCCGCCATTGAAGTAGTCACGGTAGTTGGCACGCATCTCGCGATAGAGCGCCTCATCGCCAATGAGCTGCTTCGGCTCGATCTTCATGAAGGTATCGAAGGCGTCCTGACGCAGTGCTTTGCGCTCGTTGAACTCCTCGTAGATATCGGCGATCTCTTCGTCCACCTCTTCAGGGGTCAGACGCTCTTCTTCGTCGATGTCATCTACAAAGTCATCGGACTCCGGCACGTAGTCGGTGGACAGACGACGCGTAGCCTCGATCAAGCGATCGCGCTCGGCGTCCAACTGATCCAAGTCGGAAGCCAACTCGTCGCGCAGCTCGTCAACGTCCTCTTCACGAGCCTCAGAATCCACTGAGGTGATGATAGAGCTAGCGAAATAGAGTACTTTTTCCAACTCTTTGGGCGTGATGTCGAGCAGGTAGCCCAAACGAGACGGAGAACCCTTGAAGTACCAAATGTGGCTTACGGGAGCGGCCAACTCAATGTGGCCCATACGCTCACGACGTACCTTTGAGCGCGTTACCTCAACACCGCAGCGCTCGCAGACAATACCCTTGAAGCGCACACGCTTGTACTTACCGCAGGCACATTCCCAGTCTTTGGTGGGACCGAAAATCTTTTCGCAGTACAAGCCGTCTTTCTCGGGCTTTAAGGTGCGGTAGTTGATGGTTTCCGGCTTCTTGACTTCGCCGTTGGACCAACGACGAACATCCTCAGCACTTGCAAGGGAGATGCGCAGAGCATCGAAATTGTTCACATCGTATTCCGTGGTCATCTCTTATGCCTCCTCTCCCTCGCCGATAAGGTCATTCGTTCCAAAGCCGTCAGCTACACCACCCATAAGCTCGCCGAGTTCAGCGGCAATATTGTCGATGGCTGACGTCGTTTCGTTCTCGGCCTTGACCGCATTGCTGGCCAGAGCCTCATAGAGCGCCTCATCCACATCTACATCGTCGGGATCGGGCTCGGTTTCTACCTGATGGCCCTCAAGCTCGATGTTCAAGCAGAGAGACTTCATTTCCTTCACCAATACCTTGAAGGATTCCGGCACCTCAGGAGCAGGAATGTTTTCGCCCTTCACGATGGCCTCGTAGGACTTCACACGGCCGGCGGTGTCGTCAGACTTCACCGTCAGGATCTCTTGAAGCACGTTGGAAGCGCCATAGGCGTAGAGGGCCCACACTTCCATCTCGCCGAAGCGCTGGCCGCCGAACTGAGCTTTACCACCCAGCGGCTGCTGAGTAATCAAGCTGTAGGGGCCCGTGGAGCGAGCATGGATCTTGTCGTCGACCATGTGGCCCAACTTCAAGATGTAGGTCTGGCCTACCGTAATGGGCTCACGGAACTTCTCACCCGTGCGGCCGTCGTAGAGCCAGGTCTTACCCGTGGGAGAAAGTTGGGGAACCAACTCGTCGCGAGCCATGTCGCCATACTTGGCGTGGTTGATGTTAATCAGGTTGCGGTTGGCCTTTACGATGGCGTCGGAGATTTCCTTTTCCGTTGCGCCGTCAAAGACCGGGGTGGCCACAAACATGGGGCCTTCCACTACCTCATCGGAGTTCTCCTCATCGGACCAACCCCACTTAGCAGCCCAGCCCAAGTGGTTCTCAAGCAGCTGGCCCACGTTCATACGAGAAGGTACGCCCAAGGGATTCAGGATAACGTCGATGGGGGTACCATCGGCCAAGTAGGGCATGTCCTCCACCGGCAACACGCGGGAGATAACACCCTTGTTGCCGTGACGACCGGAAAGTTTGTCGCCCTGTTGCACCTTACGCTTTTGAGCTACGTAAATGCGCACCAGTTCGTTTACGCCCGGAGCCAGGTCATCGCCATTTTCGCGAGAGAAGCGATAGATGCCGATAACGCGACCGCCCGCACCGTGGGGCACCTTCAAGGAGGTGTCACGCACTTCACGAGCCTTCTCACCGAAGATGGCGCGCAGCAAGCGCTCTTCAGCGGTGAGCTCGGTTTCGCCCTTGGGGGTAACTTTACCCACGAGCACGTCGCCAGGGAATACTTCGGCGCCAATGCGAATGATGCCGTCAGCGTCCAAGTCCGAAATCATGTCGTCTGAGATGTTCGGGATTTCCCGCGTGATTTCCTCAGGACCGAGCTTCGTATCGCGTGCGTCCACTTCGTACTCAGCAATGTGAATGGAAGTGAGCAAGTCTTCGGAAACGACACGCTCAGAAACGATGATAGCGTCCTCGTAGTTGTAGCCTTCCCAAGGCATGTAAGCCACCATGAGGTTTTGACCCAAGGCCAACTCGCCGGTGTCGCAGGACGGACCGTCAGCCAACACGTCGCCAGCCTGGATTTCGTCACCCTTGCGCACGATGGGACGATGGTTGATGCAGCCGCTCTGGTTGGAGCGCTGGAATTTCGGGATGAGGTACTCGTCGTACTCGCCATCGTCATTCAAGATGATGATGGTCTGACCATCCACGTAGTCCACCACACCAGAGTTCTGGGCGACCAAGATTTCGCCGGAGTCCACAGCAATGCGGTGCTCAATGCCCGTACCTACCAGCGGAGCCGTAGGACGAAGCAGCGGCACAGCCTGGCGCTGCATGTTAGAACCCATCAAAGCACGGTTTGCGTCGTCGTGCTCCAAGAAGGGAATAAGCGAAGTAGCCACCGAGGTCATCTGACGCGGAGACACGTCCATGTAGTTGACCGTCATGGGATCCACTTCGTCGGGCTCACCGAATTCGCCAGCAGCGTTCTTCGTACGGCAGAGCACGCGCTCAGCCTTGATGAAGGTGCCGTCATCAGCGAAGGTACCAAACTCGCCCGTCTCGGGGTTAAAGGAGTCATTGGCCTGAGCGATGATGTAGTTCTCTTCTTCATCAGCAGTGAGGTAGTCCACGTCATCGGTAACCTTGCCGTCCACTACGCGACGATAGGGCGTCTCGATGAAGCCGTAGGGGTTGATGCGGCCATAGGTAGCCAGCGAACCAATGAGGCCGATGTTCGGGCCTTCAGGGGTTTCAATGGGGCACATACGACCATAGTGGGAGGTGTGAACGTCACGAACTTCAAAGCCAGCGCGCTCACGAGACAAGCCGCCCGGGCCCAATGCGGACAGACGACGCTTGTTGGTGATACCCGCAGCAGGATTGGTCTGGTCCATGAATTGAGACAACTGAGAAGAGCCAAAGAACTCTTTGGTAGCGGCCACAATGGGACGAATGTTGACCAAGGACTGAGGCGTGATCTCGTCGGGCTCGAGCATGGACATACGCTCACGCATCACGCGCTCCATACGGGACAAACCAATGCGGAATTGGTTTTGGATCAGTTCGCCCACGGAACGGATACGGCGATTGCCAAAGTGGTCGATGTCGTCGGTGGTATAGCCCTCTTCGCCATCATGAAGCGCAATGATGTAGCGCATGGTGGCAATGATGTCTTCTTCGGTCAGGGTAGAAGCATCGCTTTCCTCGGGATCAAAGCCGAGCTTCTTATTAATCTTATAGCGGCCTACTTTAGCCAGGTCATAGCGCTGGGGATTAAAGAACAGGCCATCAAGCAACGTACGTGCAGAGTCAATAGTTGGCGGCTCACCGGGACGGAAGCGCTTGTAAAGCTCAATGAGCGATTCTTCCCGCGTGGTGGCCGGATCGCGGTCGAGCGTGCGAAGAATCATCTCGGAGTCGCCCAGCAACTCGATGATTTCCTCGCGGGTTTCCGCTAAGCCTAAGGCGCGCACTAACAGCGTGGCCGGCTGCTTGCGCTTACGGTCGATACGCACAGACAGAATGTCGCGCTTATCGGTTTCAAACTCAAGCCACGCACCGCGCGAAGGAATAACCTTCGAGGTGTAAATTGTCTTGTCGGAGGTCTTGTCACGCTCCGTAGAGAAATAGACGCCCGGAGAACGAACCAGCTGGGAAACCACAACACGCTCAGTACCATTAATAATGAAGGTACCGCGCGGGGTCATCAGCGGGAAGTCACCCATGAAAACGTCTTGCTCTTTGATTTCGCCCGTTTCACGGTTGATGAAGCGAATCTCTACAAAGAGCGGTGCCTGATAGGACACGTCCTTCTCTTTGCACTCATCAACGGTGTACTTAGGCTCACCGAACTCATGACGGCCGAATTCCACAGCCATATCTTTGGTGGAGTTTTCGATGGGACAAATGTCCTGAAGCGCCTGAGAAAGGCCTTCGTTCTTGAACCAATCGAAACTTTCCGTCTGGATTGCGATAAGATTAGGGACATCCATAACGTCCGGAATCTTCGCGAAGCTTCTACGCTCCCTATAAGTGCTGGTGGGAGCCGCTTTTTTGTCTTGGGCCACGAAGCTTTTCCTCCTTCACGTACGACGCGAATCTGCAAAAAAGTTGCAATTTGCTAGAATATGACGGAGAAACGCTGTGGTCAAGACATTTTTTTACGAACTGTGGAGTTCTTTTGTATTTTCCCTCAAATTTTGGTCCTACACGGGGAGTTCGTCACTCAAATTATTTTTGCTCTAGATAGCTTCTACTCGGAAGCGGCCGCTCGACATGTCTACTTCCATGACCGTGACGCCCTGACCCGATTCATAGATGCCATCCGCCACGCTATAGGGCAGATCACTCTCAAAACTTCCTGAGAGTTTGTCCACTGACGCACGATAGCCACTCTCGGCCGGAAGACCCAGTACCACCGTGCCGCTGGCTAGACTGGCAGCCAGGCGCTTGGGCCCCTCATTCAAACGCAGCTCAGCGTTGCCCGAAGCGATATCCAGATCCACCAGACTTTCCACGGAACCCGACACCGACACTTGACCGCTGGCAAGACCTAACTGGAAGCGCTGGGCCTGAATGTCTCGCATGATCACCTTGCCCGAAGCCACATCAAGTTCAAGGTTTTGGCATCCAATACCGGTGGCATCATAGGAACCCGTGGCAGCCGCCAGATAGACCGTACCTAAGGAATCCGCCAGGGAAGGCGGCAACGCCACCGTGAGCGTTTTTGCCCCCGAGAGACTTGTGCACCCTACGAGTCCCGAGAGATTGCCATAGCTCAAAATGAGCGTCTTATCTTCCACATAGACTTCGGTCTCGGGAGTTCCTCCCCGGGTTTTCTGCTCTTGCTCTACCACAATGGCGTCTTCGTCCCCCAGAACCAGATTCACCGAACCTGCGGCCCAATAGATCTCTATGTTCTCAACCGTCGTAGGGTCGATGGTCCACCGGGGTCCTCCGGAAGCGTTGGCCTCATTCGACGCTGCAAGCGGGCTACTGGTAGGGTGCACTCCAGAGAACCGACCCACATCCGCCGAGCTACACCCGCGCACCGTACAGCTAGCAAGGCCACCTAACAACACAAATGCCAGTAAAAGAATCAGAATGATCTTGGTCCAAGTTGATTTCATGAGATGCATGGCGGGCCTCCTTAGCGTAGCTCTTCATTGAGCAAGGCTTCAGCTTCCGCCTGGCGCTCACGACAATAGGCCTGATAGAGAGGATCGGCTTTGATGGTGTTCACGATCCAGAACCAAAAAGGAATGGTAAGAAAGATGATCCAAGCCGGATGCCACCAGCCAAACATGAAACCTACGACCAAGTAGGCCACCACGCAAAAGAGTGGATAGGGAAAGGTGAGAAGTGACCACTGGGTCGGCTTCCCCGCCGGTGCCACCCCAGGCTCGGGAGGCTGCGGTGGCGCAAAGGGCGCAGACCCTTGAGGAGCGGACTGGGGCGTCGGCTGCGGTGTCGGCTGGGGCGCTCCATGAGTTGCGTACTGATCCGCGGATTGTCCTGCCGGCTGCGCTGCGGACTGCGGTACAGACTGCGACACAGATGTTTGCCAGGGGAATGGGGAATCCTCCGAGGGTGTTCCCGAAACGGGTGCGCTCCCAAAGGTCGGGGCTGGGCCACAGCTTTCAAAGGGAGTCGGAGGCATGGAGGGTGAGGGAATCTCTGGCGACTCAGGTGCTGCGGAAGACGAGACCTCCCCTACAGCTGCATAGGTCACCGTCTCAGGAGCCGCCGATTCTTCCCCATCACCCGCACGTTCCTGTGACGCTTCTTCACACTCCATGATCGCATCTTCTAAGACTGCCTGCTCGAGGACAGCATCCTCTAAGGCCTCTTCTTGGAGAAGGTCCTGACTCTCGAAGGCCATGTCGTCGGCAATGTCTGCGTCCACACGAAGCAACTCATCAATGGTGACTCCATATAAGTCCGAAAGCGTAATGAGGTTTCCCATATCGGGAGCAGACTCCGCCCGTTCCCACTTTGATATAGCTTGGCGCGACAAACCTAA
Organism: uncultured Parvibacter sp.; assembly: GCA_910587945.1. GTDB lineage: Bacteria > Actinomycetota > Coriobacteriia > Coriobacteriales > Eggerthellaceae > CAJUNI01. The sequence continues at coordinate 22,657 of CAJUNI010000005.1, read as the reverse complement.
CTCCGCCGCAAGGCTTTCTTGACTAAAACCGCGAGCGCGCCGCAAGTCAGCGAGCTTTTGGGCAATGGCGACATTCATGGCTGAGCCTCTCCGTATCTTCTCGGTCATTGGTCGCCTCCTAGCCTAGGGGAAAATTCCGCGGTTGCGCTAGCACCTTCTGTGGTCAATTCTCATGCAACGTAAATTTTCGGGAGGCAACCAGTGGTTTCCCCCGCTCTGAACTGGGATTTTATGAACTATCGCTCATTAAGATCCTTGCATTTGATCCCGCAAAGCCTTTAATTTTTCGACCGTTTCCACCGGAATTCGGCCCGCCACGGTACGCTTTTCAGCCACCTGGGGAGTCTCGTCAAGCCGGGCACTTTCGTAGTATTCCCCTACCTCATGGCTAAAGCCTTCAGCACTCATGCGGTCAACGCCACCTCCAAATACCGTGTCTTGGATGGTGGCATCAGAGGTTACAACCAAGGTCTCCACGCCGCGCTCGCGTGCATCGTGGGCCAGCTTTTCGATGACTTTGTCCGCCGATTGCCCGGCCGGCGAGAACACAATTTGCACGCCGCCAATAGTTTCGGGGCGCCCTTCGCTAAAGGCATTGTGGGCGCCATCAAAGACAATGATGGCACGCCATTCCCTGCCCGCATAATTAATCACATCATTAATGAGCCGCTCGCGAGCCGTGTTAAAAGCATCGTCGGTATAGTCGGGATGCTCGCGCGAGACCGGCTTATACAAACTGCCGGAGCGCAAGACGTTATAGCCATCAATGATGAGGAGCTTTTTGCGCGAAGAGGCCAAGGGTTAGCCTCGCTTCCCTTCTGCCTCAGTACGGTTTTGACGCAGCCACTCATACATGCAAGCCGTGGCCGCTTGGGCAACGTTCAAGGAGGCGATGTCTCCCACCTGCGGAAGGGCCATGGCAAAGTCACAGGACTCCAACACCAAACGAGAAACCCCTTCGCCTTCATTGCCCATAACCAACGCAATTTTGCCCGATAGGTTTGCATCCCAAATGACTCCGTCGGCATGCTCGGTAGCGGCAGCCACCCAAAAGCCGTTCTCTTTCAGGCGCTCGAGAGTGTTCGTTATGTTTGCCACCTGACTTACGGGAATGTGGGCGATGGCCCCGGCCGAGCTTTTGTAGGTGGAAGCCGTGACACGGGCGGCGCGCTTGTTCGGAATGATGATGCCACTCGCGCCTACGCACTCCGCGCTTCGCGCTATGGCGCCTAGGTTACCTGCATCAGTAATGTGGTCAAGCACCACTACCAGGGCGCGACCATCAAAACGCTCCGCCGATTGAGCAGCAGCGTCCATAATGGAAGTCACGTTGACATATTCAAAGGGAATGGACTCAGCAATAAAACCCTGATGGCTGCCGCGATCGGAGAGCTCATCGAGCTTTTTACGCGAAATGGTTTTCACTACCACATCGCGCTGCTTTGCTTTTCGAAGGATGTCGTTTACCAAGCTATCGCGCTTAACGTTGTCTGCCATAAGAATGCACTTCATAGGCATGCCAGTGCGTAGCGCCTCAATAACCGCGCGGCGTCCTTCAATATAATCAGCCATGGAATTCACTTTCAATCAAGGGAAATAACGCTTTCGAGCGGCTAGTGTATCACGGCTCCCTTGGTTGCCTGAGCGAATTCCATGGCTTGAGCGTAGAACTGCGTGCAATGCGTATAAACTGCCCGTTTACTCGACAGGCGGAACTCCCGCAGCTTCATCGGCCTGGGCAGTTTCTTCCGTATCAGCCATAACTTCTACTTCTTGAGCTTCTGCTGAGAGAGCAGCCTCTTTTTCGTCCGCTGCTGCGGCCATTTCGGCAATCTTTGCAGCGAAGGCATCACGCTCGTCTTTGCTCATAGTGGAGAGATGAGCAGCAATCAGATCATCGCGAAGGGCCGTGGTGGTTTCGGCTGCCTTCTGGGTAAGCTCAGCATTGAGTTCCTTACCCTGATCAACCGTGATCTCACCTTTGGAAATGAGCTGGTCAATGAGCTCTTTGGACTTTTCTGCGCCCAGAGCCATTGCGCCGACACCCGCTAAAAATACGTCTCTAAAACCATCGCTAATGCTTGCCATGGGAAGCCTCCTAACGGTATCCGTCATAGGGAATTGCAACCACCCTCAAAGGTGGCCACGTTTCATTTCCCATAATGAAGGGTTCCCGGGGGTCGCGGCCTCTGAGCCCCGGCTTGTCATTGCATCGTTGATGGGTCGCTATCCACGCTCGGGACAAGACTCCAACTGAAGAAGCTCTGAGGGGTGCGTGAGCACTACCGTCGGATGCTCGGCACGAAGGACTTCTTCCGGAAACATCCCCCAAAGAACCGCCGCCGTGGCACAACCTGCTTGATTGCCGGCCTGAATATCAAAGGGGCTATCGCCCACATACCAACACTCCGAAGGAGCAAAACCCATGGCCTCACAACCCATAAGTACCGGACCGGGATCCGGCTTATGGGTTTCGCAATCATCGGAGCCAATAATGAGGGAGAAGAATTGATCCAGCCCCAGCACCTTGAGCCCACGCAAGCAAACATCATGGCGCTTAGACGTTACCACCCCAAGCGGAATACCCGCAGCTGTGAGTTCTTCCAGGGCCTCCTTGATGCCCGCATAGGGAGCAATACCTTCCTCAAGGATGGTGGCGTTGTGGGCACGATAGACCTCCAGCAGCCGATCGTGAGTATCCTCATCTTGGGTAAAGTCCCACATCTGAGTTGAAAGGGGTTGGCCCACTTTACGCATCAGTACGTCATCAGGGAAATCCTTATGAAGTACGGTCTGGAGCGCATGGTGGAACGAGGCCAAGATAATGGCCTGGGTGTCCACCAGCGTTCCGTCGTTATCAAAAAGAATGCAGCGCGGTTTGGTGGTCATGAAACTATTCCTTGGCTCTCCGAATGATTCCTAGTTGAAGAGGTTGTCGAACATGCCATAGCCCGCGGCCGAATGCTTGGCGTTGCGACGCGCAAAGCCAACCATCTCCGTGAGCGAATCTAACGGCAGGGTCTTTTTCTCGCCCGTACGGCGCAGCTTCACCTCAACGGTGCCTTCCGCCAGACCACGCTTGCCTACCACCAACTGCAGCGGCCAGCCAATAAGATCAGCGTCGGCAAACTTCACGCCCGCGCGCTCATCACGGTCATCGATAGCTACTTCAAGTCCAATGCGAGCCAGCTCTGCAGCTAGATTCTCAGCGGCGGGTTGGACCAGGTCGTCCCCTACCGTCAGTGGAATCACGCAGATATGAGCCGGCGCCACCGACAACGGCCACATGATGCCGTGCTCATCGTTGTGCTGCTCAACGACCGCAGCCAGAGTACGAGAGACCCCTACGCCATAGCAGCCCATGATGTAGGGCTTTTCTTCGCCATTCTCATCGGCATAGGTGGCGCCCATGGCCTTGGAGTATTTATCACCCAATTGGAAGACTTGGGATACCTCGATGCCGCGGGCGCTTTCCAGAGCCAATCCGCAAACCGGGCAGCGATCCCCTTCTTTGACCACGCAGAGATCCGCCCAAACATCCACCACAAAATCCGTGCCCGGCTGAGCACCTACATAGTGGAAACCTTCTTCATTGGCGCCTACCACCCACTGAGCAATAGACCCAAGGCTTTGGTCAGCTACCACTTGGGCACCCTCAGGCAAACCTACCGGACCCATGGAGCCCTTGTGCAAGCCAAAGGATTCCATTTCCTCATCGGTAAGCAGCGTAAAGCCCGGAATAGCCCGCGAGGCCTTGATTTCATTGAGCTCGTGATCGCCCGGAACGAACATGACTACCAACTTGCCATCGGCATCCTTACCCGAAAGGGCTTTAACCGTAGACGTGGCAGGAATATTCAAAAATGCCGCAAGGTCCTCGATGGTGTGGATACCCGGGGTACTAATACGCTCAAGTCCCTTCACTTCGTAGGTGGTGGGATGAGGGTGGCAAGCCCCGGCTTCCGTATCGGCAGCATAGCCGCAGCTGCAATAGACGAGCTCTGCTTCGCCAGCCTCGGCAAGAGCCATGAACTCGGTGGTAACGCTTCCGCCAATTTGACCCGAGTCAGCCTCTACCGGGCGATACTCTAACCCGCAGCGATCGCAGATGTTGCCATAGGCCACAGACATGTCGTCGTAGGTTTTTTGCAGGGATTCCTGGGAAGCATGGAAGCTGTAGGCGTCTTTCATGATGAACTCGCGGCTGCGCAGCAAGCCAAAGCGCGGACGAATCTCGTCGCGGAATTTCACCTGAATCTGATAGAGCGAGAGCGGCAACTGCTTATAGGAGCGCAACTCATGACGCACCAAAGAGGTGATGAGCTCTTCGTGAGTGGGCCCCAGACAGAAGCCGTGATCATGACGGTCCACCAGACGCATAAGCTCCGGACCATAATCATCCCAACGACCACTTTCATGCCATAACTCTGCCGGCTGCAGGGCAGGCATCATAATTTCTTGGGCACCAATAGCGTTCATTTCTTCGCGCACGATGGCTTCAATTTTCGAAAGCACGCGATAGCCTAAGGGCAAAAACGTATAGACTCCCGAGGCGGTTTTGCGAATCATGCCCGCGCGAAGCAACAGACGATGGCTGGCAATTTCAGCATCGGTCGGATCTTCTTTAAGCGTGGGCACATATAACGACTTCATGCGAAGGACAGGCTGG
>CAJUNI010000005.1:0-17978 GCA_910587945.1 uncultured Parvibacter sp. | reverse complement strand
GGGCTCAATCTCCTCAATAAGAGCGTCAACAATTTCTGCTTCAGGGACTTTGCGGATGATTTTACCATGGGCAAATACAATGCCGACGCCATCACCGCAGGCTACTCCGATATCGGCATCGGCGGCTTCGCCTGGGCCATTCACTACACAACCCATCACGGCCACTTTGCACGGCTCGGTGCGATCTTTCAGGTGCTCTTCCACCGTTTGCGCCAGGGTAATCAAGTCCACCTTACAGCGACCACAGGTGGGACAACTAATGAGTTCAGGGCCACGCCGACGCAAATCCAGTGCTGAGAGCAACGTCCAACAGGCGCGCACTTCCACCACCGGATCATCGGTTAAGGAAATACGCATCGTATCGCCAATACCCTCTTGCAAAAGAACCCCGAGGCCAGCGCTGGATTTAATGATGCCTTGGAAGGCCGTGCCCGCTTCCGTTACCCCAATATGCAGCGGCACCTGAGGCAAATCCCGGGAGAGCTGCTCATAGGCCGCAATAGTGGTGGGTACATCGTGAGCCTTGGCCGAAACGGCAAGATCGTTAAAACCCTTGCTTTCGCAATAATTCACATACTCCACCGCCGATGCTGCCAGCTTCTGGGGAAGCGTCAGATCACTGCGCTGGGCCAAACTATCATCTAAGGAACCCGCATTCACCCCAATGCGAATGGGAATTCCCGCCTCAGCTGCTGCCTCTAACACGCGATCAGTTTGGGCAAGACCGCCGATGTTGCCCGGGTTAATACGCAATTTAGCGGCACCTCGACGCGCTGCTTCAATGGCAATGTCAGCGTCAAAATGGACATCGGCTACCACGGGCAGAGGTGATGCTTCGCAGACCGCTTCGAAGGCATCCAAGCAGGCTTTTGAAGGGATAGCCATCCGCACAATTTCGCAACCCGCTGCTGCCAGCGCTTCAATTTGAGCCAGATTGGCCGCCACATCTTGGGCCGGGGCATTCAGCATAGACTGCACAGCCACCGGAGCGCCGCCGCCCACGGGCACCGACCCAACCCAGAGCTGTCGCGTTTGAGTGCGCGCCAGGGGTCTGTCCTGCGATTGATTCATCAGCGCCTCTCTTTCCCTTAGAGGTTTACGCAGGCGAGGCGAAAACGCCCGTGCCTGCGATGAGATTTTGGATGTCTTGATTCACCATGAAAATACAGAACCCAATAAAGAGCGCCATGCCCGCCATAGACATATAGCTCAACGCCCGGGTAGATACCGTTTTCCGCGTCACTTTTTGGAAGACTTCAATAACGAAGCGGCCGCCATCTAAGGGGGGAATGGGCAGCAAATTCATGATGCCCAACGACACCGAGATCATTGCCATAAACTGCAACCCTGTGAAAAAGCCTTGCTCCAGAGCTGTTTTCGAGAGCACCGCAATACCCACAATGGAGGTGGAATCCGACACCGTTGCTGCCGCTGTAGCAGGATTAAAGAGCCCCAAAACCGCTTGGACCACCATGCCGATATAGGTGAAACCCGCCACAATGGACTGCCAGGGGCTCGCATGGAATTGGAAGACTTCGCCGGTTTGGGTGTTTTGCACCGCAAAGCCAATCACCGAGAACAAGATGATAAAGGCAAGAACAGCGAAGAGAAGATTGACGAAAATGCCCGCCAGCAAAATGACCGAGCGCTTCCAGAAAGGCAGCGAGCGATATTGCTGGCGATATTCCGACTCAAATAACGCCTGAGGATCCGCCACCGGACGACTCTCGCCCAGAGCATAGCTTGGTAGCGCCGGTTGTGAGGCAGTCTGAGCTTTGCGCTGCTCACGGCGGGTCGGCTTCACCTCCCGCGCACGATAGGTGTTGTAGGGGTCCTTCTTGGTGGGAGCCGCAATACTTCCCCACTCGACCAATTCCTCAAGAGCCTCATAGGCCTCGTCATCACTGATGCCACAGTCCGCCGCCACGTCTTCCATGTTGGCCGTACCGCGACGATAAACTGATGCAAGAGCGGCTTCAAGATGAGGAGACATAGGTCCTGGCTCCATGCCGCAAACTTTGGCATAGCCGCCCAGTGGAACCGCGGTCACTCCGAAACGGGTACCTCCTGCAGTGAATCCCACACTTGGCCCCGGCAAGCCCAACATGAACTCCGTTACGCGAACGCCAAAAGCACGCGCCGCTAAGTAATGGCCTCCTTCGTGAATGAAAACCAACAGGCCAATGACGATGACCGCACATAAAATAATGAGCAAAACGTCCAAAGAACGATCCTTTCTTAAGGTGTTCTAGGAGAAGCTGATCTTAAAAACCCCAGCTTCACCTTGATAGCACTCCCGGGCAGTAGCAACCGGGACAATTAATACGGATAGACAAAACCTAGCGCCATGAGATGGCTTTCTGCTCCTGCCCAGTATAGGAAAACTCCCGTACCACCCCGCTACCAACCCCCGCTCTCCACCAAAAAACGAGAGGTAGGGGCTAAGGGAAATTTGGCAGACGCCCGAGGGAAGTTGCCCGCTGTTTAAGAGATATTTGGCAGCCATGTGAAGGAAGTTGCAAGCGCGAAGAAGGAAGATGCTTGCTGCCCGAAGGAGTTTACAAGCTTGCGGGAGGAAGTTACTTGAGAGATGCGAGAAGTTAGTCGATAGCCGAACGAAGCCCCTTGATACCCAGAAGAACAGGGTCGGCACTCTTCGGGTTACCGGCGGACGTTTGCCCCGAATTTCGGCGATGGCTTTCGAGTCTGCGCAGGCATGAAGCGATAACTTTACTGCTCTGCATGGACTCCTTTTTGGATGGAATTGAGAAGTGGCATGACTAGGATTCTTCACCCAACGTCCCCTCACGAGAAAGGTCCCCGTCATGCCTAGCTCCCTGGTGTCCATCCTGGCGCCGCGGCCCCCCAAACCCCCGTTTAAGGAACCGCGCGCTCGCCGCCTTTCTTCGCGCTCGCGCCAATCCCGTCGCCGCTATTGGCCGCAAGCACATGCGGCGCTTGCACTCATCGCCCTCGTCTGCAGCCTCTTCTGCTTACCTTCTGTCGCATTCGGAGCCGACACTTCTGTCTTGCGTATTGATTCCACCACGATGCAAGGGCGCAACCATATTGTGGTAACCGACGAGCCCACCTTAACGCCGGAGGATGTGAAAGTTGTAGGTGCCCCCAAAGCATTGAAAGATAAAACCATGTACCCCATCGAATCGGGCTACAACGACGAATACATCATTGATTTAAGCAACGAATATCTGCGCCCAGGATCTATCGCCATTACCGCCAACTATCGCAACGTGGGCTATGACCCCACCACGGGCGAAACCCTCGGCGTTGTTATGACTATGAATAACTTTCGCATGATGCCCCAGGAATACAACACACTAGCCTATGCCATGCTTGGCCTTCCCTATGCCAGTATGCCGCTTCATCCCGCCGCTTCCATTCCGGCCTACCCGCAAGTTCGCTTAGCAGCAAACTTCACGGGAGGCTATTGGCTCCTCTTGGCTTGCCACGCGACCGTCGATCTCAACTTCTACAAAAACGGCAACCCCGAGGATCACCTTGATCTCTCCTCAGCCTTCATCACGATCCAATCCTTGGATGCCGACACCCAAAATATCCCCAACCCTCTTGATGGACGTATTGACGGCAATGAGGCAGTACGGCCCCACCCCCTCTACGAAACGATTTATCTCACCTCCTCCTCGCTGGTGGAGCGCTGGGGAGATCTAACCAGTTATGCCGGCAGCAATTTCCCCTCAATCACCTTTCCCTCTCGCGCCGATCAGACGGATAGCTTTTTCTACAATCGCGATGACACCACCAGCCAGCGTCCTTCCAACAGCGACCTTGCCGTTACGCTCTACGGAGTAACCCAGGGACAAAGCTTCCGCTTTGACGTTGTTGACACTCAAGGCTGGACCCACAACATGCCCTACTTTGGAAGCATTGGATCGGTTGAACCCCCGCCACCCACCAAGCAGGTTGATGCCAACAGTCCTTACGCCCTGGGCGACACGGTTTCTTGGTCTATCGAACAAGAGGTTCCCGGACGTGATGAGATGCTTGGATCCTATACCGCTTTTGCCTTAACCGACGCCCTTCCCAAGGAATGTCGTGCGACTGCCCTTCATGTCTATCGTGAGGATGGCACCGAAGTAGCCTCAGGAACCAAAAGCGGCCTGGGCGGTCAAGAAGTGCGCTACGACTTTGACTTAGCTCTGGAGAGTATTTATGGCCATAGCTATACCTTGGTTATCGAAAGCGTCATCGATAGCTATCCCGAGGACGGCAGCCTTACCCTGAAAAATAAGGGGCTTTCACACTTCAATGGCACGTTTACTCAAGAGACCAATGAGGTAGAAGTGGACCTGGTTCCCCCGGTGCTCCAAATTGAGAAAACTTGTAATAGCGAAACCTTTGAACCGGGTGGGCTTGTGGCCTACACCCTCACGGTCCAAAACACTGAACCGGGAACCATCGCCCAAGACGTGGTTATCAGAGACGAGTTTGCCCCTTACAACGGCGCCCCGCTGACTATCGTGGAAGGGTCTCTGGAGCTTATCAATCACGCGAATCAACGCGTGTTTGCCACCGATGTAACCTATCTCTACGACGACGCAGGAAACGTCCGAGGATTTGAACTGCACACCCATCAAAATTTAGGTTCCCAAGAAACGCTCAGACTGCGCTACTTCGTGTCCTTTCAAACCGATAATGACGGTGAGGTCCTAGAAAACACGGCCCACACCTGGGCCAACAACGCCCCGGAAGTCCAAGATTCAGCTGTCATTACCCCCATCGAAGCTCCCGGCCCCAAGGAAGCTCCTCCCGGATTAACCCTGGAAAAGTCGGTGGACGCCACGCGCGTAACCCCGGGTGACGAAGTGCACTATCTCCTTACCGCCCAGGCCAAAGGAGATCTGCAAGACCTTGTGATTACCGATACCTATCCTGCAGGCCTGCATATTCTTGAAGATAGTATCCGCGTGTGGATAGGAGGAAACGTTTCTAATGCGCCGGTTACCTTTAGGTCTGACAGCTTCTCTGTAGCTTGTGGTGATGTGGCGGATGGAACGGTTGTCGACATTGGCTATAGCGCGGTGGTAGACAGCGCCACCCCCGCTGGTGATCTCATCAACCACGCTCAAGCCGAAGCCAAAACCCTGGATCCCGTCTACGCTTCAGCCCGCATCACCGTAGAAGTACCCTCCGTGCCGCCCTCGACAACCAACAACACTCCCCTGGCGCGCACGGGTGATCCGGTAGGCTCTTGGATAGAGACTCAGGGCCCCGCCTTCTTCGGAGGCTCTGCTCTGCTCACCCTACTCGGCGCTCTGAGCTTTTGGCTCTTCCGGCGGCGGACTCAATGAGCCCATCCCGTAGCGCTTTGCGCCAACGTGCGCGACGGCGAGGAATCCACGCGTGCCGGCGCCTCCAACGCCAGACTCGCCGCAGGGCTGCAGTCTGTCGCCGCGAGGGTGTGGTCTGCCGCGGCGAGATTGCGACCCAGCGCCCCGGGAAACACCCGAGGCGCCACCACCCCGCAACCACTCGAAGGATGAAGTCTCCCGAGCAGCCCGGTCCAACCAGCGCGCTTCCTTCAGGACACCCTCTGCGGATCGTTGGGCAGTCAGCAGCTCTGTCGGTTATGGGTCTGGGTATTACATTGAGCCTGGGTGCCGGTCTTGCGCTTCTTCCTTATATACAAGACCAATCCCAGGCGCGCCCCTCGGCACCCGTCCATCACTACGAGCTCTTCAGCAGGCCTGCTCAAACCAAGCAACTGCTCGGCTTCAGGCCTGCCCTCGACTGGGTCGTGCTTCGCGAGACGATGCCCCAAGTCTATGGGTGGCTCACCCTGCCCCAAACCGACCTGAGCACGCCTCTGGTTTGTGCACCTGCCAATGATCCGGATTTCTATCTCCACCACGATGCCCAAGGCCATCGTTCATCCCGCGGCTGCCCTTATCTTGCCGCAGAATGCCTGGATGAGGGCTCACCCAAACCCTTCGGGGTGGTCTATGGTCATCACATGAAAGACGGGACCGTGTTCGCACCTCTGGCTTCTTACCAAGATGAAGCCTTCGCGCGAACCCATCCTTCCCTACTGCTTCATCGACCTGAGGCCACCACTACCCTTGAGGTGTGGTTCGTGCTGGTTGCCTCCAACGGATCGGCTCCGCTTTCGTGGGACTGGACTCAGGAAGACCTGCCCAAAGTCATTGAGGAACTCCGCGGCCAGGCGTCGGTGGTACTTCGCTCCGACGAGCCGGCGGCGGTACAGCGCTTATGGTGTTTTGTGACCTGCAGCTACGGTCGAGCTAATGAACGCACCTTGGTCTTTGCGGTTGAGTACGCCTAGGAGCGAGCAGCCTCTTCAGCAAAGGCGCGAGCCCATTGGTCCCAAGATTCCAACTGCTCAAGGCTTTCCACCACTTCAACCCCTTCGCGCACATGGGCGTTCATGGTTTCTTCCACCAGCCGGGCAATATCCAAGTATCCAATGCGTTCCGCCAGGAAGGAGGCCACCGCCACTTCATTGGCCGCATTCATCACACAAGGCAGCGTGCCACCCACCCGCCCCGCTTCTCGGGCGAGGGGTAAACAGCGGAAGGTCTCCTCGTCAGGGGCTGCAAACTCGAGCGTGCCTAAGGTGCGGAAATCCAACGGCGTGACCGGGGCATCCCAGCGCTTGGGGTAGGACAGTGCAAACTGAATAGGGATTCGCATATCGGTGGTACCCAAATGGGCTTTCACGCTTCCATCAGCAAACTCCACCATGGAATGAATAGCGCTCTGAGGCTGCACCACCACTTCGATTTTGTCGTAATCCATGGCAAACAGATGATGGGCTTCAATCACCTCAAGGCCTTTATTCATCAAGGTGGAAGAGTCAATGGAAATCTTCGGTCCCATCGACCAGGTCGGATGGGCTAAAGCGCGCGCCGGGGTGACCTCTTTAAGCTCGGCGCGGGTCTTTCCCCGGAAGGGTCCTCCCGAGGCCGTCACCCAGAGCTTGGTCACTTCCTTCGGGTCCTCACCCAAAAGACATTGATAGATGGCACCATGTTCCGAATCAATAGGCATCAAGGCGCCAGCCGGGCCCGTAGCCGGCGCTAAGCCTGCTGCCCGTCGCTTCTCGTCGAGCTGTGCAGCCAGGGGCATGATGAGGTCGCCCGCCACCACCAAAGATTCCTTATTAGCCAACGCCAGCACATGACCGGCGGTCAGGGTAGCATAGCTTGCGCGCATCCCCGCTTCACCGACTAAAGCGTTAACCACCACATCAGCATCCTCGAGCTGAGTTAGGGCAACCACGGCCTGAGGTCCAAAGCCTAAGGTTCTACCGGGAGCTTCCTCTGCCCACTGGTAGGCCGCCTGCGCCTCCGTGCTTTGCGCCAAGGCTTCATCGCCAAAGGCAAGGTGCTCCACCTGAAGTTTGCGAGCAAGATCCACTACCCCGCTCACATTGCGGTAGGCCGCCAAGGCAATGGCTCGTAACTCGGATGGGTGCTTCAGAATGACATCGGCGGTTTGCTTTCCAATGGAGCCCGTTGCACCGAGAATCACAACACGCCGAGGCGCTTCCCGTGATTCGTTAGGCTCTCCTCCCTTCGCCGCTAGATTCTCTTCGAAGCTCACAACCGAGGGATTAGAGCACGTCATAGGGAATGCATCCTCCTACAAATAGCAAGATTGCTGCTGATACCGCCGCCAAGAACATAGAGTCGCAGCGATCCAAAAGCCCACCGTGACCAGGCATAATAGTGCCGGAGTCTTTCACGCCAGAATTGCGCTTAATGCGACTTTCCGCCAAATCGCCAAGCACCGACATCAAACCGCAGATGATGCCAAAAATAATCGCCTGAATAATGGACATGGAAACGCCAGGGATCAGAGTCATGAGGCACCAAAACACCACTGAACCCACGAGCCCCGCAATGAATCCTTCCCAGCTTTTTTTCGGGCTTACTTTAGGCGCGAGCTTATGTTTGCCAAATTTGCTTCCTACCAAGTAGGCAAAACTATCATTGACCCAAACGCTCAAGAACAGGGCTAACACTAACACGCCACCCCAGGGCGCCTCGAGCGACATCCGAATAGGAACCAGCGAACCAATAAGCAGTCCCGTGTAGGCAGCGCCAAAAAAGCTCACTCCCACATCCGGAATACGGGCGCGCAGCCAAAAGACGTACCACACCAGAAGCGACAGCAGCAGTGCAATGCTCACACACATTGCCCCGGCTAATCCCCCAATATAAAAACTGAGCGGATAGAGCATCGCCCCCGCAATGCCGAGCATCTCGTTGGGCAACTTCGCGTCTTTACGCAGCATGTAGTAGAACTCACCGGCGCAGATGGCCGCCATAGCCATAAGCATGATGAGCATGGGAATGGTGCCAGCAAGGACACAAATAATCGTGAGCGCCGTGTAAATGAAACCTGTACGGAATCTCACCTGAAAATCGGACGGGTTACGCAGCTTCTTTGGTGTTTTGTCTAAAGCCGCCTGCTTCATTTTCTGACGCTGGGCGGCTCTGTGTTCCTTGCGCTCTTCTTTTTCCTCTTGAGTGCTGCTCATCCTAGCTCACCGCCCCAAACCGGCGGTTGCGCCCTTGATACTCCAACAAGCAACGCAGGAATTCATAGCGATCAAAATCAGGCCACAGCACCGGGCTCACCACAAACTCGGCGTAGGCACTTTGCCATAACAAGAAGTTGGAAAGGCGCAATTCCCCACTGGTACGAATGACCACATCAGGATCAGGAATCCCAAAGGTATAGAGCCCTTCTTCAAACAACTCTTCAGTGAGAGGCGGAATGGGATTCTCGGTTTGGGTCGCCAGAAGAACGCGCTCCGCATAGCGTTCAGCAGCGCGCATGATTTCTTGACGAGAGCCATAATTCACCGCCACGAGCAATGTCATGCCCGTATTATTGCGGGTCTGCTCCCAGGCTTCATCAAAGGCTTCCCGGGTACTATCCGGGAGGGCCGAAAGATCACCGATGGTACGCACCCGTACATTTTCCTCATCGAGTCCATCCACTTCCGCCAACATGGTTTTGGCGAAGAGATTCATCAGCCCATCAACTTCATCTTCCGGGCGCTTCCAATTCTCGGTAGAAAAGGAGTAGATGGTCAGGTACTTCACTCCAAGATCGGAGGCACAGCGAATGGTTTCGCGTACGGCCTCGATTCCGGCCGCATGACCGCGCAGCCGATTGAGAGCACGCTTTTTTGCCCACCGCCCGTTGCCGTCCATGATGACTGCTACATGCTGAGGAATAGCAGCGGGATTGAGAGCACTGGGGTCAAGGTCCTTGGGAGGATGAGGGAATATGTACGAAAGATCTTTCATAGGCTCTGGCCGATTAGATCTCCATGACCTCGGCTTCCTTCTTTTTGAAGGCAGCGTCTACAGCCTCAATGTAGCGATCCGTAAGTTTTTGAATTTGATCTTCGGCACGCTTAGCGTCATCCTCGGGAAGATTATCGTTTTTGATAGCCTTCTCAACCGCGGCGTTCGCATCTCGGCGGGCCCCACGGACCGCAACGCGAGCTTCCTCAGCAAAGGTCTTGCACTGCTTGACCAGTTCCTTACGGCGCTCCTCAGTCAGCGCGGGAAACGGCAGGCGAATGACCGAGCCATCGTTATTGGGGGTTACGCCCAAATCGCTTTCCTGGATAGCATGCTCAATGGCGCGAAGCATTCCCTTATCCCAAGGCTCGATGACGAGCAAATGAGCATCGGGGGTTTTCACACCGGCCATTTGATTCACGGGCGTCGGCACTCCGTAGTAGTCAACTTTGATCCGGTCAAGGATCATGGCGTTTGCGCGACCCGTACGAACCGTTGCAAAATTCTCGGACAAAGAGCTGAGCGTTTTCTCCATCCGCTCCTCGCAGTCCATGAGGATTTCGTCAATCATGATGGATCCTTTCCCTTGGAGCCGGGGCTGATCCATCCCGTTGACCAGCCGCCTTATCTCTTGCGCAATCGATGTAGCTATGAAAGTTATTCTACCGTTGTTCCTACCGGTTCGCCCTTAAGTGCCCGTGAAATGTTATTTGGCTTTGTGAGGTCAAACACAATCATGGGAACTTCGTTATCCATACAGAGGGTTAATGCCGTGCCATCCATGACTTCAATATTTTCATCGTTGATAGCGTCAAGATAGCTCAGACGATCAAAACGTTTCGCATCTGGGTTCTTTACCGGGTCAGCATCATAGATGCCATCCACCTTCGTGGCCTTCATGAGCCAATCCACGTCCAGCTCGCAGGCACGCAGGGCTGCCGTGGTATCAGTGGTGAAGTAAGGGTTACCCGTGCCCGCAGCCAAAATGACCACGCGACCCTTTTCCAGATGGCGAATGGCTCGACGACGGATATAGGGTTCGGATACTTCTTGCATATTGATGGCGCTCTGAACCCGGGAGTAGATACCGTGGCGCTCAAAGGAATCTTGCAAGGCCAAGGCATTCATAACGGTAGCAAGCATACCAATGTAGTCCGCTTGGGCACGATCCATGCCCTCGGTAGATCCCGCGACACCACGGAAGATGTTGCCGCCACCTACCACGATGGCAATCTGAACGCCATCGCGCACGATTTCGCCAATTTGCTCGGCCAGATCATCAACCACTTTCGGATCGATGCCATAACCTAAATCACCCGCCAAGGCCTCACCAGACAGCTTTAGCAGTACGCGGTTATAGACATAATCATTAGCCATAGTGGCAACCCCTTCCTAAACCCACCACTTGGTATTGGCGGCATGCGTAATTCTGTGGGTCTCATATTAACCGATGGAAGGAGTAAGGAACGGCTAGCCCGGGATCTCTCGACATAAATTGCTCGAGGGCGTACAAAAAAGCGGCCGCCCGAAGACGACCGCTTTCATTGAAATCCTAGGAACCGAATTACTTAGCGTTGATTAAACGGATTCTGAGGAGTTTGCTGTTGTTGCTGTTGTTGCTGCTGAGCTGCTGCCTGAGAAGCCTCATCAGAACCTAAGGTTACGGAAACCTCAGAGTTCGTACCCGCACGATCCACCGTCAAGGTTACAGTGTCACCCGGCAGAGAGCCACGCACGTCCAGCATAAGATCGCTTGCAGATTCCACTGCCTTGCCATTGAAGGCCACGACGATATCGCCTTCCTGCAGACCTGCGGCGGCAGCACCCGAATCCGGCACGACAGAGGCAATGTAGGCACCTTCGTCAACATCTAAACCATAACGTTGAGCCATTTGCGGCGTCACGTTCATAAGGGACACACCCAGTTGCGCATGGCTCGGCGTCTTACCATCCATAATTTGCTGAGCCAGGTTGTAGGCATAATTGACCGGGATAGCAAATCCAACGCCGGCCCAGTTACCCGAATCAGAGGTGATGAGCGTATTGATGCCAACAAGCTTGCCCTCAGCGTCGACCATAGCGCCACCGGAGTTACCCGGGTTAATAGCAGCATCGGTTTGAATCAGGTTGGCATAGTAGGTGGTCTCACCACTGCTTACGCCTGAGGTCGAGCTATCCATGATTTGAGAGCGGCTTACGTTCGACACGATGCCGGTAGCCACTGACTGCTCGAGACCGAAGGGGCTGCCCAGGGTCATAACCCATTCGCCTGCTACGAGGTCATCGGAATCGCCAATTTCCATAACGGTTAAGCCCGTTGCATCCTTGGCCTTAAGCACTGCGATGTCAGAGCTCGGGTCGGTGCCAACCAATTCAGCTTCATAGGTTTCGCCACCAACGGTTACCTGGTAGGCGTCGCCACCATCAACCACGTGATTGTTGGTAAGGATGTAGCCATCAGCGGTGAGCACAACGCCACTACCCAAGGAGTACTCCACCAATCCACCAGTTCCTTGGCCCGTGGACTGACCGTAGCCGTAACCATAGCCATAGCCGTAACCGCTAGACATCATTTTCGAGGAGTCCACGAACACGTCAATAGCAGCAACGGAAGGCAGGCACTTCTGAGCAACTACTTCAGCGAGATCAATGTCATCGCCCTCAACGGTGATCTCGGTGGCGGGCGTGGTGACATCTACTGCTTCAACGCCATCCTCTACTGTCACCGTTTGGCGAGGACCAATCCAACCTGCGCCAAAGGCCACGCCTAAAGCGACAGCACAGGCCACAAGCGCCCCTGCAAAGGCCAGAAGGAAGGTCTTTGCGCCACCTTTTTTTGGAGCCGGGGCTTGAGAATGAGCTGCTGTCGCGTAGGGTACGCTCGTACCTGCTGCGTGTTGCGGCTCATTGATGGGAGCCGTTTGAGTTGGAGGGATCGTCTGAGTGGCCGAAGTGGGTACTTCGGGCTCATGGGTAGGTACTGGGTTGGTCGGCTGTGCCTCAAAGGGGGTAGGCTGCCCGCCTTGGTTTTGTCCTCCCGTGGGGGAAGGAGTGGGATTCATGTTGTCTTCAGCCATGATTTCTCCTTATTCGAATACAACAATTGCTTGTACGAAGTTCTTTTTGCGCCTGATGAGACCGCTTTTAACAACGGGATTTCGGTCGCTGTTAAAAACGGCTCCAAAAAGTAACTCCGACTTAGTTACTCACCTTATCATCGGTCGGTGGGGGTGATTTTGGCTGCATATAAACGTCATGGGTACGTCATCAATATGCCCCAATTTGTTCACCAAACT
Organism: uncultured Parvibacter sp.; assembly: GCA_910587945.1. GTDB lineage: Bacteria > Actinomycetota > Coriobacteriia > Coriobacteriales > Eggerthellaceae > CAJUNI01. The sequence goes on along the minus strand of CAJUNI010000005.1, from coordinate 5,362 downwards.
CCCAAAAGCTGCCCCCCATGATCGAGGCCAACCACCACTTCCCGCGCATCACAGGACACGCGCCGCTGCACCCCTCATCGCACTCCTTCCGGCACTACCTCACGATTAGGTATCTACCAAGAAGGGGAATCAGCCGCTCAACCCTACAGCGTCTTACCTTCTCTCCACCCTTTGATGACAGCGCGCCACATCTCATCCCAGCAGACTACAATCACTAAGAACCCACCAAGAGAAGGGTCCTGCTTGCGCCTTCTCTTCTTGTGCAAGCCCTTTCTTTGGCCTGATGGATCGTCAAATTGCCAAAGAATTACTGAAAGGATGTTCCCATGGTTCTCCCTGGCTTAATTACCCTTGACCCCACCGATGCCGAACTTGCAACCCATCTGGCCGAAATCGGCGGTGATTCCTTTGTAGAGGAAAACTGGATGCGCACTCTTCTCTCCGCCTTCCCCTCTACATCCACCGGCGGAGAACGGGAGCGCTTCATTGCCCACGCCCTCATTGCGGCCGATATCGCCGTGGGCGCACCCCATGGATTTGTCTACTGCCTTGAAGACGGAAGCGCCCTCGCCATCGCTGTTCGCACCACAGAACTTCCCCACAGCTCCTGGTCTCAACTGGAAAGCAGCGCCATCCTCGACGTGGCTGAATCCGTGCTTACGCCGGAAGAAACTCAAGCGCTCACTCTTCAGCTGGAAAAGATGGTTCCCGTCTCTCAATTTGATTGGCACAGCAAAGGAATTGGCGAAGACCGACTCTACTTCCCTTTCTTGGCGGTAGATCCCGCTCATCGGCACAGCGGTCGTTTCAGCAAGCTTTTTGAGCCCTTCTTAGCCTACGCCGACGCAGAGCAAATCCCCTGCGTCTTGGAGACCTACAGTCCTGAGCTGGTCAAACTCTACGAGCATTATGGGTTCGAAGAAGTCCAAGCTATTGAGGACGAGACCTTGGGTCTGGTTCAGCACTGCATGGTACGCAAGCCCCAGGCCTAAGCGGCTGAAAGATTATCGCGCAGCTTCGCAGCGGATTGCTTTCCCACCAGAGAGCGACCCGGCCCCGCGTCCACTGCTCCACCCATAACCAAAACGCCCTTGCTCCCGCGTCGAACCCAGCGACAGAGCAAGGGCGTCATTGTTTTAAGGGGCATGCACTAATGCGGCCAATTACCAAGCCACAGATTCATTCCGCAAGACAAGCTTCATTCAAACAAATGTTAAGGCCCGCGGCCAAGCGCTTGAGCTCTGCCGTGGTCATCAGGTACGGCAAATCCGGGCCCCCGGCAAGAGCACAGGCATCCCGATAGATTTCTGCGGCCTTTACTACCACATGAGCCAATCCGAACGCGTCTTCGCAACTATTTCCCGTAGCTAACAGACCGTGACGCGACCACACAATGGCGCGGTGGGTTCTGGCCTCTTCGGCCGTGGCCTCGGCGAGCTCGAGTGACCCCGGTACTTCACAAGGAACCAGACCCAGCCCTTCGGGGAACACCATAATAGCTTCGGTCATCATCTTCCAAAGACGGGTGGTGATAAGGGCCTTATCTTCAGGCCACACACTCCCCAGTGCCGCAATGACCCGCGGGTGGCAGTGATACACCACTCGCGACGCTCCATCCGAAGCCTCTTTGCGCGCGCCTTGAATAACCACATGACTTGCCAGCTCACTGGTCGGGCGGCCGCCCCCTTCAAATCCCCAAAGGACACGCCCATAGGCGCCCGTACCATCAATCTGGACCAAACCCATAAAGCGGGCGGGATCTTGAGCAACGCGCTCCATGGCGCAGCCCGCTGCTGTGACCAGCAAACACTCCTCGGCCATGGCCGGCACTTCTACCCCCAAAGGCACCCAGGGATTCTGCTGATTCGTGGTAGTGTAATAGCGAAGAGCTACTACCTCTTCGGTGGTAAGACGCATGGAGGCATTACCTCCGTTGCGCTCATGCCAGCCTTGGGCATAGCCCACGCTGCCAAGCTGGGCAAACTCCTGCATCCAAGGGCGATGACCTAGCCCTAGAGCATCAACCACTCCTTGGCCTTTTTCGCGCAACGTCTCAAACCAGTCTGTGTTGTCCATGACGCCCTCCTTCACAGAAGTAGCCCCTATATCGAAAGTGAATAAACAGAAGTTCAAGGCGTAGAGGCTACACCGGAATCGCTCCGACGCTCAAGCCAGCCCAGCCGCTTCCTACTTCCCAAGCCCGTACCCACGAGCACCGAGAAGCCCCCGCTGGCGCTCCCGAACTCGTCCTACAACAAAGACTTAGGCTTCGTAATTCGACAGGAATGCCTTGGTACGTTCATGCTGCGGGTTACTAATTACATCCACAGCCCGGCCCGACTCCACAATGACGCCACCATCCATAAAGATGAGCTGATCGGCCACGTCGCGCGCGAAATTCATCTCATGGGTCACAATCACCATGGTCATATGCTCGGCGGCAAGCTCGCGAATAACCTGCAACACATCGCGGGTAAGCTCAGGGTCAAGAGCACTGGTAGGTTCATCGAAAAAGAGTACGGCGGGGTTGAGCGCCAAGGCGCGGGCAATAGCAACCCGTTGTTGTTGACCACCAGAAAGTTCGCAGGGAACCATAGACTCTTTTCCCGCTAATCCCATCTTTGCCAACAATTCGCGACCAAGAGCTTCTGCTTCATCTTTCGGCCGATGCTGCACGGAAATAGGGGCATCGATAACATTCTTTAAAACGGTGTAATGGGGAAACAGGTTGAAGTTTTGAAACACCAGGCCAAAGCGACTCCGCGCTTCTTTGAGCACGGCCTTATTCCCATAGACAGCGCGCCCCGCCTCATTCGTATGGGTCACCTCAATATCGCCGTAGCGCAAATCACCAGAATCCAGGGTTTCCAGCAGCGTCAAACAACGCAGCAACGTGGACTTGCCACCACCGGACGGGCCGATAATCGACAAGACATCGCCTTCTTTAACAGTAAGAGAAATATCTTTCAGGACTTCGTTATCTCCGAAGGATTTACGCGCATGCAAAAGCTCTACTACGGGCTGTGTTGCCTCGTTGGTCATAGCGTTGCTCCCTCTCTAGTCGTGGTAGTAGCTCAGTTTCTTTTCAACCCGATTGAGAATGATTTCAACCAGCAAGTTAAACACCCAATAGATAAGGCCCGCAATAAGATAGGGCACCATGGACACTTCGCGGGCTGCCAGAGCTTTCGCCGCGTTGAACATTTCCATAATACCCAGCACGAAGGCTAAGGACGTATCTTTTACAAGCGTAATGATCTCATTGCCCATGGCAGGCAAAATGCGTTTGATGACCTGGGGAAGGACGATCTTCATAAAGGTTTGGCCGTGGGTATAACCCAGCACTTCTGCCGCCTCATATTGTCCCCGGGGAATTGACTGAATGCCGCTTCGATAGATTTCTGCAAAATAGGCAGCGTAGTTCAAAATAAAGCCAATGGCGCAGGCGTAAAACTTCCAGTCAGCGCCCATCTGAAGGCCAAACAAGTAATAGGGACCAAACATAATGGCCATCAATTGCAGCATGAGCGGCGTGCCACGCATCACCGAAATATAAAAGCGGGTAATCAACGCCAGCGGCTTGAGCTTACTCATCCGACACAGCGCTACCACCACGCCAAGAGGAAGAGCCCCTACGAGCGTAACTACAAAAATTTGGGCTGTTAATAACAAGCCCTGCAGCAAAATGCCCATCATGACCGAGAAGTCCATAGACCCTCCCCTATTCATCAGTAAAGGACGGGCGGAGGCCTGCGCCTAATTCCACCCGTCCTATCATCTTAGCGAAGAAGCCTTTACTGATCAGGCCTCATCAATACCACGCAAGCGTGGACCGTCCGCCGTTTTACTCAAACAGTACCCAGTTGTCGATGGTGACACCATAGGTTTCATACTTCTTGCAAAGCTCCTCAACCGTGCCATTGGCATAGAGTTCCTTCAGAGCTTCGGTCACCTCGTTAGCCAGCTCGGTTTCACCCTTCTTGAAGCCCACGGCATAGTGCTCGGAGCTCAAGGGAGTGGGGAGCTGAACAAAGACGTCCGGATTCGCAGCCATCTGATAGGCAGCAATGGAAAGGTCGCAAGCAACGGCATCGGCTTGGCCAGACTCCAGCATCATGAAGGCCGTATTGTAATCCGGCTGCTGATCGAGCGAAGCGAAGGTGTCGGCCAGGTCTTTTTGGTCGCCCTCGGTAAGCACCTCGAGCGCAGCGGAATCAACCTGGGTTACTATCGTCTTGCCAGCCAGGTCAGCCAGGTCCGTAATGTCAGAACCGTTCTTCACCACAATAACTTGCTCATTGAGCATATAGGGCTCGGAGAAGGTGTATTTGTCCTCGCGGCCTTCCATGGTGAAGCCGTTCCAGATGCAGTTAATGGAACCCTGGGCCATTAGATTATCTTTGTTGTCCCAGTTAATGGCGTCGGCCTGAAGATTCCAGCCCTTCAAGTCGCAGACAGCCTGGGCCAGATCCAGGTCAAGACCGGTATTTGCACCGTCATCGCCAATGAAGCCATAGGGCGGATAGCTGTTGTCGAAGCCCACGATCAACGTAAACGGCTCAGCGCTTTGATTGCCCTCAGCCTGGGTTTCGGTCTTAGTTTCAGCTTTGGTCTCGGTCTTGGTTTCGTTGCCACCCGCACAGCCTGCTACCAATACAGCAGAGAGGCACACTACTGCAGCGGCAGCAACCATGCGCAGCCATTTCTTCTTCATACTTAGGTCCTCCTAAACGTTCCCTCCCGAAGCAGTCTTGATATGACTGCTCTTTAATACTTTACTGTAATAAAGTGATGGCAGTATAACACAGCCCTCACCTCACGCAATAGAACGAGCTTCGATGGCCTACAAAGCTATGTGGCCGGCAAACTTAGTGTCGATCAAAGAGGCTCGGTTTCTTTTGTGGTTTGCGAATATACAACTGCTGAGGCTCAAAGCTGAAGAGTTCGTCGGTGGCCACGGTGGGGCTTACCGTTATGCATTTCTGCAAGCATGCATCAGCGCAAAGGTTGCACTGGACACAATCCGATGTCATGAACTCAACCGGTCGCAGGGTAGCGGGGTCAATAGGCTCTTCTCCCTCCCCTTCTTCAGCCTGCTTTTCTAAGAGACGCGGACTTACCCAGGCTTGCGGTGTTCCATCGGCCTCTTCCACAGCCTTGCCCTCTTCCGGTGTCGGCCCATAGCGCAAGGCTCCGGTGGGACAAAACATGACGCACATGCCGCAGCCAACGCAGTTTTTGGGATCGATAGAAACCGTGCCAAACAAACGCTGGGTCAGAGACGTTTCAAGCACAGACTCCTCGGCTCGCTCGCGAATAGCGAACAGATCATCGAGGATGGATTGATGACGAGGCGGAGTAA
>CAJUNI010000004.1:61782-67739 GCA_910587945.1 uncultured Parvibacter sp. | reverse complement strand
CAACCAGACCTTTGCAGTTGAGATCGATCATGGCTTCCGCATCGGCCTCAGCTATGGCGTCCCAGGCTCCAAATCGCCCAAACCCCGCGGCGTTGATGAGGTAGCCCACCACCAACTGATCGCGCTCTAGGAGATCCCCAATGACTGCAATATCTGCCATAGAAGACAAATCCGAAGGAACGGGAACAGCTGGTGTAGAGAGCGTTGCTGCAATCTCAGCAAGCTTGTCTTGATTCCGGGCCACGAGCCAAATCTCATCCACATCATGGCGAGCGTCAATTTGGCGCGCAAATTCGAGACCCAAGCCCGATGTGGCGCCTGTCACTATGGCAATACGGGGAGTAGATTGGTGCGATGCAGTTTGGCTTTGCAGCTCTGTCATGGGAGGCTCCTTAGGCGAAGCAGTGAGGGTGGGTGCATTCTGGAACTAAGTGCGCAATCTAGAAGCTTATCCTAGAGATCGTGCGGATGCCCGGGGGCGAAACTCCAATACTGGCACGGTATTGAAACGAAGAATCCCCTGCGGGTATGAGGAGCGCGTCGGTTCCTTTAGGCGGTTGTCCCCCGCTTCCCCAAGGCACCTGCCCCTCGTTCCTGAGACAACCGTCCCTAGTCCCCTAGGCAGCCTTTTCCTCAAACTCTTCGGGCACAATTTCATAGAGCCGCATATCGCCATCAGAAAGCAGCAATTTGAAGCCTGGCGTATCTTCGCTAATAGCCTCAATGCCGGCCCAACGCTCCGGGAGATAGCCTAAGTCATACATGGTGCCATCGGCAGGTCGCCCTTGGTCGAGCATCAGCACATAACGGGCTCCAGCATCCTCCACCGCGCGCTGCACCTCTTCATTGGAGGCAATCGTAGCCAATTCATGGCGAATTAGACGCCCGTCTTCGGTTTCATGTTCACCATCGTAGCCCATGAATTCGCGATAGAGCAGCGGAAGGCCCGTGTCGCCGTAGGCAAAGGCACTTCCATCAGGTGCTATGTTCACAATGACACTTTCGCCATCTACGAGGTCTGCCACCTCTTTCATGAAGGCACGTTCTTCATTGTCGTAATTGCTGCCATTTTTCGTTCCCGCCGTATCACCCTGCAAGAACGAACCGTAGACACCAAACGGTCCCTCTTCGCCATTCAACTGGGTTGGTGAGAACGTTGTTACGAGGGTGAGGGCTGCAAGGATTACAAACACGCCCACACTCGGAGCCGATCCGAGGACGCGATAGCCTTTGCGCTCATCCGAGGATTCCTCCTGGACCCCTGACAGCTTTGCCCGCAACGTCGCTACATGCTCTTTACCAGAACCTCGCCGCTCCCCGAGCCCAAACGCTTTTGCCAACGCCCAACAGATGAGTTCCCAGAACCCCGCAAAGCCAAGGGCTGCCAAGAGTGTAGCCACACCAACGGCCGTGGCAGCGATGCGCCTGGGGTCGGTATACCAAAAGCCCGCAAGCAACGACTTGAGCGGCCCTTCCATAACCACGTCAACCACGTAGATCAGAGCAATGAGCCCGTAGGCCAACGTGACCCAGAGATAGCGTCGCCAAACTAAGGTAGTAATAGCGCCCGCTACCACCAACAAAGCCAGCGCCCATTGGCGGGTTTGAAGCAGGTTGATGTCAAAGAATAACAATCCCATGGACTTAATGGCATCCACAAAGCTGTAGTAGGAAGGCCAGAGGTAATTCACTACTCCATCCATGAAGGGCAAGCCATGGAGGAACCACCAGAACAGCGCAATGAATATTGCTCCAATAAGACCAAACAGAATGCGCAAGCCAATTTGTAGAGCTCCCGGCTGAGTAAAGAGGGTCGGGATAGCACTCACGCGCCAGACCACATAGGGAATCAAGAAGACCGCCATCGTGAACAATCCATTGGGTTGAGCCACCACCAATGCAGCCAATCCCATAATGAAAAGCCCGGCGGCCAGCGCGCGTCCCAGTCGTCTACAGCCCGGAGCGGTCAAGCGGATAAACAGGGCCGCCACGGCAGGGCTTAGCGACCAAGAGAATAAATTCGGGTAAAGAGGCCCGAAGCTTAAGATGCGCCAAGGGAAAGCAGTAAATGCCAGAATGAATAGAGCCCCTGCCACAATCACTCGCGGGTGCTCAGCAAAAATCGTACGGGCAAGGAGCAACGTAGACCAGGGCATAATGCATGCCATGGTCAAGAAAATGGCGGCGTTTTCCGCCAAAGGCGCACTCACGCCAAAGCCATTTACCGCCACAGCCCCCAACCAGAACCAAGCCGAGGGATAAAACTTCACATCGGTAAAGGGAGCATAGGTTTCTTGGGAACCATAGAGGAATGACGCAAAGGTATTCCACTCCCCCGAGTCGGCAAGCAAGCGAATCCGCGCTAAATGATGCCCGTTATCGAAGTAGGGCATGATGGCATCCGGGGCCGCAATGTTGCCCAAGAAGAAGCAGCCAGCAATCACGGCAGACACCAACGCATAGCCCACAACGCAACCGATCGTCAGGAGACGCGCGTTACACCCTTTGGGCAGGGGCGGGCAATCAAGTACATAGGCCGTACGCTTATGAAGTAGGCAGCGAATGACATAAAGCACCAGTCCGAGAGCGAGCGTGGGCCCGACCACCAGCCACGCACTACAAGCTATATCGAGTTGATCCCAGAGCGTGGTCAAAATCAACCAGCAAAAGAGCGACGAGATCGGAGCTGTCGTCAACGCTATAAAAGGAGAACAACCCAGGCCCCGACCAACCACATAGCCAGGTCCATACAAGGCCAAGCCCAATCCTAGAGCTACCACGACCAGCTCAATCACGGTGATGTTCCCCTCTCTTCGCCCTCTCCTTGGCGACCGCTGTTACTAAGCTGCTTGCGGTTGCGCAGTGTCGTCAGTGTCGGCTGAAGCCTCCGCCCCTTCTTCTGAGGCGCTTGCTCCCGCGTCCCCCTCATCGGCTACGGCCGCAGCGTCATCCTCCACTGCAGCTTCAGCTGCTTGAGCAGCCTCGTCTTGCTGCTTCCACCAATTGTCCCAGTCCACTAAGGCCTGGGGATTATGGTAGGCCGTGAGCGTTGGTTGTGTGACCACCTTCAAGGGCTCTTGGGCCTCGGGCGAAGTTGTAACATTAAAGTAGCAGGTAATGCCTTCCTTTGCCGGCATCCAGATATAGCGTGCGTAGATAACTTGCAACTCATCATATTCACATGTATCGAAATCAATAGATTCGCCAGTAGAATTGTAGACAGCTGAAAAGTCCGACAAGAATCCCCCATAGGGCGCAAAGAAATAGATCAGAGGCAGCATATTACCCAGATAGGATTCATGCCCGGCAATGTAACTCCCTGCGTCTTCGGCCTCCTCTAAAGAGATAGTATTAACAAACTTAACGACAAATGGATATGTCGTCGATCCATCCACGTTTTCAACTGGCTCGCCCATATGGATCAGCTCATCAGCGTACCAGCCCAATTTACTTGCCAGACCAATATTAAAAAAGATTCCTATTTCTGGTTTTGTGGGATCATCATTTAGGGCACCCCCTACTCCCGCCGCGAGAACTGTTTCTTGGTCCACTGGATCTGCCAGCCATAGAAGTATTTCTCGAGTGTCAAACGCTTTAAAGAATAACTCTGCGACCTTCATAAGCTTTTCGCCGCTGAGGTCAGAGAACAGTTGCTGGAAGGCTAACCCGGCCGTTTGGGCAAACAGGGCATCGGTAAAGGCGTCATTGGCTTCTGACCATAAGCCGCGCGAGAGGTAACGCCAATAGAGCGTATTTTGCAAAATCTCCGTGGCGTTAGTGTCATCCACTACAGTGCCATCATAAAGCGTGATAGGGCCTGTCAGCCCAATCAGATCCTGAAAAACAGTCGGAGTAATGGAAATGACCCCATTAACCGGCTGCCCAGTTTTATCGGCATAGGCTTGAGCCCAAATAGCAGCTACTCTTGGAAAATCGGGGTTAAATCCAGCGTCTCTAGGCACTTCCATTCGATCCCAAAACAACAACCTATCGGACTCGTTAGACGGAAAAGCCTCGTTAGTTTCATCAGCAAAGACCTTATAGACCGACCCAAAATCCCCCAGGGAGATTTTGCCTTCGGCGATAACCAGGGTACCCACAGATCCCGGGAAGCCTCCCGAGGAGCGCATCTCGGCCGTGTTTTGAGCCACCAACAAATAGGTCTTATTGCCATCGACCCCTAAAAAGGCTGACGCCATCGGGGCAAATACCACCAGTTCCTGGAACTGCTGATTGGCCTCTGCCATTTTGACTTTAGCCGGCTCAATAACCGACTGCAGTTGTTCCATATTCATGGGGGCAATAGCCTGGAGCGCCTCATTGCAGCGATCCATAACAGGAGCCGCTTCTTCCACCACGCCGAGCAAGGCTTGTACTCCGGCCACATTTACTGCTTGATCTTCACCCACGAGAGACGTCAGCGGATATTCGCTTAGCGTCGAGGTAAGGGGCACCAAAGCATTATCGGCAGCATCTTGCAAAATATTGACTAAGGAATGAACCCCTTGTACATCACTGCCTACCACCGGAAGCACCGATGCCACTGCCCAGAGCGGAGAAGAGAGCTCGGCGTCCAGGGCATTCGCCGTAGTCTGGATATGCTCAGCAGCATCGAGAGCGGCTGCCCCATCACCCCCCATAGCGTTCGTGGCAATGAGGGTCACATCTTCCACCATGGACTCCGCCTGAGCTTTCATGGATTTAGCCGAGCTAATCAACACCAAGCTGCTGACCCCCACGAGGACCAGAAGGACTGCCACTATAGCCGCCGTTATCAACGGCCAACGTTTAGAACGAGCGCGCTTCAGTGCACGAAGGCGGGCAACCTCTGTGGGAGAAGCGGAAGAGGGTGTCCCACCAGCACCCGCCTCCTCGGTCTTTTGGTGTCGACCACGACCTGAAGAGGACGGAATCGTTGAGGCTGATTTAGTCCTTGATGAGGTCTTCTTTGAGCGACCCTCACTCCCCTGAGACCGATCTTCAGAGCCCTTGAGGTCACGCTTTTTCTTATCTTGACTCGAGGTTTTTCGCTCTTTATCAGAATCCGGTTGTGATGATTGGGCGCTGAGCTCTTTGATTGCCGATTTTTGCTCGTGGGATGCGCCCATAGCATCTATACGTACATAGCTCGTAGTTTTTTTTGAACGAGAGGGACTTTTACTGCGACCTTCGGAGGATGAAGACCCTCCTTTGCCAGAAGGACGCGTTCCCGGCCCACTATGCTTTCCTTTTTGTACAGCCAAACCTATGCTCCTCGCAGCTCTCTGTATCTAGTCAGGAAGCCCTGACCCCATCGCATTCGCTCACGCTCGTAGTCATAAATGAATAGTGTAAAACAATCCTTTAGGGCTTCTACCCTGCCCCGAGATATTCAACACGATTCATCGATAAGCATTCCACAGCTACCCAGCAACTGCCGATCTAAATGTCGTCCCTCGCCCCTGAAGAACCACCCATCCTGTTGCGCAACCATTGATCCAGCTGACGTCACCAAAAAGAGAATGGCCTCGGCACAGCACCGAGACCATTCCTAAAGAACTCTTGAGGCTGTTTAGGCGTCATCCTCTCAAGCATGTTCCACTCTCTCCATCATCGAGGGATACTATCGCGCAATCACCTCGAGGAGAGAAACTTTTTTAGAGACAGAAGCCAGGAAGCAGCGAATAATCACCATCAGCGGGCATACGGGATAAATAATCGCCCGCGGTGCTCGTCGTGCGGAATTGAGTGTCAACGCTTGGCACCGGGGAACGCTGCCACCAATCACAACGAGAACCCTTCAGCGTCTTGGAGAGGATGGCATTAGCCGTGGCAGGCGCGACATCAAAATCCCGGAAGAGCTGATATTGGCTACCTTCTTGATTGTAAATATTGACTACCCACGCGCCATCAAAGGGCCAGTCAGCTTCCGTGAATTCACCACCAATTTCAACTTGGGAAAGCAGCCACAATTTGTC
>CAJUNI010000004.1:22811-61772 GCA_910587945.1 uncultured Parvibacter sp. | reverse complement strand
GCGGTGACACAACTTTCATCTTCAGTGGCACCAATGTTATTGGTCTTCTTAGAAACCGCCACTACCTGCTCGCGCAAGTCGGAGGGCAGCATGTTCATACCATCAACAGACAACCAGGAACGCAGTTGAGATTCCTCCCAGCCACCGGCAGAGGTCTTCGTGGGGTTCATGGTGTGATGACCAATAGCGTTGGTAAAGATAAAGGTGATGCCGGCTTTGCCTGAACCATCCGCTTTATCATCATGAGCAAAGCCCGCAATTTGCACTTGGGTCTTCGTGCCATCGGTGAGCTCGACGTCCTTTACCTGAGAGCCATCCAGCTTGCCGTCTTCACCCACTAAGTTGTACTTCTTTGCAACCTCGAGTGCAGCGCTTTCATCCCCCGCAGCAGCAATTTCGTCGGAGATAGCAGAGAGCTCTTCCCAGGTGTATTCATTAACAGAGGCCTTGACGCTCGATCCGCCTAGACCAAAGGGATTAACAATCACCATCACTGCCACCAACGCAGCAATTACTACCACGCCGACAATGCCACCAATAAGCGGAGCCTTGCTCTTCTTCTGCTTGGGCATCTTGACTTGCAGATCCTCCCGCGGTTGCTGTACGGGTTGAGCAGCCTGAGCGGCCACCGGAGCAGCTTGAGGCCGCGGGGCTGCCTGGTGAGACGTCGGCGCTACCGATTGGGGGGTTGCAGCCGGCTGAGCAGCCTGAGGCTGAGCTGTCGGTTGCGCGGCTTGATGATGAGCCGCGACGCCTCCAACAGCAGGTTGCGTTGCCTGAGGTTGCGCTGCTTGAGCAGGCCGCTGATATTGCAGTGACGGCTGACTTGCAGCCGCTGCGCTTGAGGTTGCCGCCGGTTGCGCTGCACTGGGCTGCTGCGCCGACGCAGCGGGCGTAGCAGCCGCCTTCGGTTCCGCTTTCGGTTGAGGGGTTGCCTGGGCCGCAGTAGCGTGTGGGGCTCCTTGTGCAGCCGCTGACCCCGTTGCAGCTGGGGTAGCAGAAGCGCCCGCAGCACCTCCGGTTACCGGGGTACCGCACTTAGTGCAAAAGGTGTCCCCGTCATTAATGCGCTGACCGCAAGTTGTGCAAAACATGGTGTTCGTATCCTCTCTGCTTTCAGTCAATCTTCTGTCTGAACTCTTATATCCTCTAACTCTTACGACTTTAAGCCTATGATTTCACCTAAAGGTAGTATAGGGAATTCGAGACGCTGATTATTTGCGCAATCTTTTGTGGCTTTCTACTTTTCTTTCGATGGTGACTTTTTATCCTGCTGAAGCAAAATAACGCCGTCGGGAGTTATCTCAGCCAAGCCCAGTTCATTTATCGCTGACTCTACATTGCGCTGACTATCTTTCCAGGTCTGAACGCAAAGCACTATCGCATCGGCTTCTTGCGCCGCAAAAATAACCGTAGGATCCTCTTGGGGTGCCGGGCCCAGCACCAAGGAAATTGCCTCATCCTGAGATTCTGATGACTCAAGAATATCTACCCCCGACGCAAGAGGATGAATGGAAGCACTCACGTGATTCAGCGCCAAAGAGTCCTTAGCTGCTTGAGCCACGGTCTGGGCCGCTTCCGGACAATTAACCGGCACGAAGCAAATCGTCGCATCATTCATGCCCTGGGTGATTAAGCGAAGGTTGGCTCCTAATACGGCTGGCCCCTGGGTACGCGGCACGGTACCCAGAAGAGGCGTATTAACCACCGCTTTGACGCTGGAAGCGCTTACCACCGGCCGACGACAAGCCTCCCAAATAAGCAGCAAGCAGAGCGCTACAAAGAATCCACCAATAGCTGCCGCAAGAGCCATGCGTTTTGTGCTTGTAGTCTGCAAATAGGCGGCGTCGGCTTTGGTGAGTTTGAAGGTCTGATCAGGGAATGTGCGCGCTGCTTCCGCGCGAACATCAAGGGCCGTTTGATTTACTAGGTCGATACAAGCCAACCCATCGGCGCCGGTTGCCGTTATGCGAATTTGCTTTGCGGACATATCGGTGACGCTTTTGACGATAATGCCATCCTCGATATCCGAGATCTTCGTCGACGTGATCCCCGATATGCCACCAGCACCACCCACTTCGTTGGTGCAACCAATGGTGGCCGTAGCAACGTAGCTTGGAGGCGTAAGCATGCCCGTTACTCCCACCACCGCGGCCGCCAACACGGGGATCACAATAACCAACCACAGGTAGTGGCGAACAATTTTTAGAAAATCCTTTACAGTCATAGCAAAATCCTCAGAGAGATTATGGATATAACCGGTCTATTGTACTCGTTAGAGCCCACGTAGAGTCGGTTAGACCGAGATTCACACCTAAGCGTTCGGAAAAGCCCGAAACTACCCCGACCCTAACAGCTCTTCTATACTCCCGCAAAGAACCAGGGATTTCTCTCAAGAAAGGTGGAGAAATTTCGGGCATGGCCCACGAAATAGATGTCTGATGCTTCGGTGTCTTCAAGCCATGGCAAGAACCCAGTGGAACCAATATCCGCTGCCCGCAGAGCCCGACTATGTCCTAAGTACTCATAATTGTGTACAAGAATACGCCCGAGCGAATAGCCATAGGAGTCACTAATTAAGAGTCCCTTACGACCAAACATCCGCGGGTCATCGTTATAGAGACTCGGGCAATACTCATAGAACAAACCGTAAAATTCCCAGCGTTTAGCGGGCCAAGGCGCAAGCTCATAGGCGTCATGATCAGCACCACTCTCCCGATAATCGCCAAACTCAAGACGAATAGCACTCTGATCAAGATCCACATAGTCGGGGGGATCGCTCACGTAGACCAGTCCCGACCGTGCAAATGAGCCCACAAAGTCCGGGCCATCAGCTCGTTTGTAGGTAGCATTCTCGAGCGTTTCGAAACCCCAGGTACTTGCTATTCTATTGTAGGCACGAAGTGTTCCGCGATCATTCCAATGATGATCTGAGGTGTAATAGTAAGTATAGAAATTATGAATGTTGTCAAATGAGTCGTAGAGCAATGTGACATTCGGAGCGGTGCAGTAGAGAGAGAACACATAGGCACATTCTTCGGTATCAATGAAATCAGAAACCAACGTAGCTGTTGGATTTGAGCGCGCCGTATAGGAATAATCCGTGAGATAAATCATAAATCGCTTATCGGGATAGTGAGCAGCAAGCTCGTTTACCGTCATAGCAAAGCGCTCGATACCCACCCGGATAGCGTCACTCTCATAATCAGGAATGGCTGCCAATGCCTCCATCGAAGGCACGTAGACGTACTCCGATCCATAAAAGGTAGGGTAGGCGCCCCAGCGGCATAGCCCATTGGAGAGACGAATAAACTGTCGCTCTGCATTAGCTGCCAAGGCCACCGCATCGGACTTAAAGGGAACCCGATTCTCGATGTAGGCGTCCACGTAGGTTTGCAGTGTTTCATCCTCCCACCGCAACTCCGCCAATTCTTTTTCATCTTCCACCTCAGCCTCATTGCGGAACTGTTCGGCGTTTTCATCCCAAATAAGGATTTCATTCAGGTAAGGGATAAGAGCCGTCAGAAGGCTGAGAATCAGAGGGGATCCCACAAAAAGACAGAACAGAACCGCCATCACGTTTGCGCGAATTGACTCAATGCTTTTCATGGATTCACCTCCTAGAACTGAAAATAGATGAAGGGGTTGTAGGAACCAGACACAATGGAGGCCGCCGACAGCACAAGAATTGCAAGATAGGTCACATCTACCAGCCCATTAATGATTTCAATAACGATGCCACGAGTGGGATTACAGATAGTAGAGGGACGAAGGGTTGCTAATGGCACGCGCGGATTCTTTTCAGGCGCGGCTTTTTTGTGTCCTACCCTGCCCCCCGCCGCCCAGGCCTCGAGTCGTAAGCGCAACCACGGCGCCCAGGGAAGCGACCCGATTATGGCCACCGGCAAAAGCGAGAGATAACTCCAGGCCTGTAGCTCCCAAAGCGTTGAATCCCCTGTCAAGCCAAAAGTGCCCACCATGGCCGCTAGCCAGGGACCCACATCGGCAATATCTTTGACGGCAAAAAGCAGCCATCCAAAATAAGCCAACACCAAGGTATAGAGATGTCGCACTGCTCGAGGAATCCGATTCAGGGCCGGTGCAAACGCTTTTTCGAGGGTGATAAAGAGCCCCCAGTACAGGCCCCACAATACAAAGTTCCAGGCAGCCCCATGCCAAAGGCCCGTAAGAAACCAAACAATAAAGATGTTCAGCAAATAGCGTGGTAGCGGAACCCGGTTCCCACCCAACGGGATGTAGACATAATCTCGGAAGAAGCTCCCCAAGGAAATGTGCCATCGGCGCCAAAACTCAGAGGCGCTTGCTGAGCTATAGGGATAGTTGAAGTTGCGTGGGTAATCAAAGCCAATCATTTTCCCCAAGCCAATGGCCATATCGGAATACCCCGAAAAATCAAAATAGATCTGAAAGCTATAGGCTAAAACCGCACTACTGCAGCCCACAAATCCAATCTCAGCTGCTTCTCGCTCTAGCAGCGGTTCCGCTAATCCAGCTGCTGTATTAGCAAGAAGCACCTTTTTGCCTAGGCCAATACAGAAAAGCCGCAATCCCTGAACAAACCCCTGAAGTGTAATTTGTCGTGAGGTTATGGCTTTCTCGATATCGGCATAACGCACAATGGGGCCCGCTACCAGCTGCGGAAACATAGCAATATACATACCTAAGTACAGTGGATTCTTCTGCGGGCGAACCTTGGTTCGATAGACATCCACGATATAGGTAATAGCCTGGAGGGTATAAAACGAAATACCAATAGGAAGTTCAAGAGTTAATTCTTCAAGAAACGCTTCTCCCCCGCCGAGCCCATTCAAGGTTTCTATGAGGAACCCCTGATACTTATAGAACCCAATCACCAAGAGATTGGCAATAAGAGCTAATGCCAGCAGGAGCTTTGCGCCTTTACTCCGTGGCTTGAGAACACCAATACCCAGAGAAAAGAGCCAATTACCCAGGATCGACCCCACCATAAGCCAGACATAAACCGGCTCTCCCCACGCATAAAAAAGCAGGGAGAATCCCAGCAAAATGAGGTTTTGAGCCGGGCGCCAGGCAGCAACAAAATAGACAAGAAGAAACAGCGGCAGAAACCCGAGTAGAAATACAGTACTTGAGAAAACCATGGCATCAACCCGCGAGCATCACGCGATTCAAAGAGGCTCGAACACGGAACGTCATTCTGTCTCCAAGGCGCGAACACGCTTCGCCGGATTCCCTAAGACGGTGGTACGGGGACGAACATTGGAAAATACAATACTGCCTGCAGCCACCGTAGCCCCATCGCCAATCCGCTTATCAGGAATAATAAATGCGTGGCCCCCAATGAATACTTGTTCTCCTACAGTGCAATTTCCACTGATACCGGTACCGGGCATGATACAACTGTAGGAGCCAATAACATCATCATGGCCCAGCGTAACGCCGCAGTTCAAGACTACGCCTTTGCCTAGCGCACAGTTAACCGACACGCGACTATCGCAATAGATCACAGAACCGGCCCCAATAGTGGTTGTGGGTGGAATATATACATCCGTGGCTACCAAGGTAATCATTTCAACCCCGGCTGCCTCGAGGCGCTCTTGGACCAACGCCCGGATGTGAGGATCACCGACCGCGCAGGTACAGGCCACGGTATCCGCATGGTCAATAAGCCACTGCTCATCACCAATAATGGGATAGCCATTAACCGTTTGGCCGGGCGTGTAATACGCCGTCCCTACCACAAATCCTAAAAACTCGTAGGTTGGCTTCTCGTAATTGATGCCATCAATGATTTGCAATACTTCACGGCCCATGCCGCCAGCTCCGTACAGCACAATAGGTTTAATGCTCACTGGCGTCATCTCCCAACACGCGATCAATTTCTTCTTGGGTCAAATCTTTTACGGTCATCGCAACCCCCTCTTCGGTGTAGCCCAAAAAGGTACCCACTTCGCTCCCTTTTGAACGCATGGCCGAGTCCTCAGGATTGCAGGCCAGCTTAACCAAATTCCAGATAAGCTTACAGTCGGTCTTAAAACTCAGATTCTCCACGTACCACGCATCATTATCAAACCGACTTTGCCAACTCCGACTATCCCCCTGATAATCATGGGGAGGACATTCGAGGCCAGGCTTCACCAACAAACGAGCCTTGTGGCGTGCATTATAGAGATCCGTGTAATCCGGAATAAGAGGACGAGGCCCAATAAAGCTCATATCGCCTTTAAGAATAAACCAAAAGTTAGAAAGCTCATCCAAAGAAGACCGGCGCATAAACTGACCAAACTTGGTAACCCGCTGTTCCGCCGGAAGGAGCTCACCACGATCATCACATTCATTGGTCATATTGCGGAATTTCGCAAAACGAAACAGAGTGCCATCCTTCCCCACGCGGGTCTGGGTAAACACGATGGGACGACCCACATCAAAGAATGTGCAAAGAGCGAGAATTGCATTAATGGGCAAGGTAATAAGACAGGCCAACAGAGAAAGAACAATATCCAGAATCCGCTTCCCATAGCGCGCATAGAAAGTTTGAGGTGGCTGTGGTACTACCAGCCCCTCATTGAGTCGAGGGAGCCGTTCGCGCGCGAGCTGTCGAGCCACTATCATCTGCTCGCGGTAACTGAGATCCTCTTTTTTTGTCAATCGAATCGTTCTCTTTCACTGCAGCTAGGTCCTAGATTTTGCGCTGTCCATTGTAACGAATTCCGTCCCACCCTTGAGCAGTCCCGCAAAAACAGTAGGTTTGGTCGACTAAAGAGGAATGTTTCCGTGTTTCTTCCAGGGAGTCTCTACCTTTTTGTCTCGTAGGGCATCAAAGGTTTGGGCAATCCGATGTCTTGTTTCTTCAGGCAAGATAACCTCATCCACCAGTCCATTGGCGGCAGCAAAATAGGGGTTTAAGTGTTTCCGGTTGTATTCCTCAATCAAACACTCCCGGGCGGCTTGGGGATCCGCCGCTTGGGCAATAGCTTTACGTCCCGTTATTTCCACCGCACCTTCTGCGCCCATGACCGCGATTTCAGCAATAGGCCACGCAAGCACAACATCGGCGCCCATCTTCTTACTGTTCATAGCAATGTAGGCACCGCCAAAGGCTTTGCGCATAATGAGCGTTACTTTCGGTACCGTAGCCTCAGCGTAGGCGTAAAGCAACTTAGCTCCATGGCGGATAATCCCTTTGCGTTCCTGCTCAAGACCGGGCCAATAACCCGACACATCCACCAAAGAGAGAATCGGAATATTAAAGCAATCGCAGAACCGCACAAACCGTGCCGCTTTATCGGAAGAATCCACGTCAAGAGCTCCGGCACGGGTGCGAGGTTGATTGGCCACGATCCCTAAGGTATGACCATCCAAGCGACTCAATCCCACAACCACGTTAGGGGCAAAGGCCGCCTGTACTTCAAAGAAACTCCCCTCGTCCACCAGACAATGAATCACGGAGCGAACATCATACACGCGGCGACGATCAGCCGGAACAATGGATTCAAGGGAAGCAGAACGATCGACGGCCACCCCTTCCACCACTGGAGGGTTCTTTAGATTGCTCTGGGGAAGATAGGTCATAAGCTCACGCACGCCGCGCAAGCAAGCAGCGTCGTCATCATAGACAAAGTGGGCCACGCCCGAGGTTCGAGCATGCATGACTGCGCCGCCCAGCTCCTCCATGCCCACTTCTTCTCCGGTAACCGCTTTGACAACCGAAGGGCCTGTGATAAACATCTTGGCGCTTTTCTTCGTCATAAATACGAAGTCGCAGATTCCCGGCGAATAACAAGCGCCCCCGGCACAGGGTCCTAACACTACCGCGATCTGGGGAATCACTCCGGATGCGCGCGTATTACGCAAGAAGATACCGCTATAACCCGACAGCGAAGCAACGCCCTCATCAATACGCGCACCGCCGCTATCGTTAATGGAAATGAAAGGAGCTTTGGCATTTAAGGCCGCATCCATAACCTGACAGATTTTCTTCGAGTGGATTTCGCCTAAGCTTCCCCCGTTTACGGTGAAGTCTTCCGAAGAAGCGTAGGCTAAATGTCCACCAATCTTGCCATAACCAACCACAACGCCGTCACCGATAACGTCACAAGTGCGCTCTCCATAGACGGTGGGACGCGCTTCCCGAAACGCGCAGAGCTCTGCAAAGGTTCCCTCATCAAAAAGCAGCTCCAAACGCTCACGGGCGGTAAGCTTGCCATTTTGATGTTGCTTGTCGATACGAGCCTGACCGCCACCCATCACGGCATCATGGCGGCGTCGTTCTAGATCCTTGCGATATTGCTCATCCCACATAGCAGGCCTCTCAGTTTTTACCGCTATGCTACGCCCTAAGCCTTTCGGTCTGCCATAAACCGCTTGATAACGAAAAGGGCAATGATCAAAAGTCCCGCGCAGCAAAGCCAACGAATGATGGTTGCTTGCACACTATACAGACCCACACACAACGGCATTGCCACCAACACTAAAAGACCGGGAATACCCCAGGTTCTAAGCGACAACACACTGCGACCAGTAAAGCGTCGCACAATCACTCGGTGACCAGCTATCAGAAGCACGTTACTCAAAACACCCACATAGCCCACGGCATAGAATCCCAGGAGTACAATAGCTCCCCAACAAAGAAAGAGATTGAGTACACCGATACCTAAGGTGAGCAATCCACCCAACCGCACGTCCTTATGGTAGGTTTCAAGAGAAATAAATTGCGATGCCACCATAGAGAAGAAGGCGGTTCCTAAAAAGCTCGGTCCGAGCCAGATGGTGGATTGGTAGGAAGAACCTCCCAATATTTGCACCAATTCCGGCGTCAAGAACATCGCCGCCACCACAAGAATTCCCACACCCCAGGCAAATAAACTAAAGACACGAGCAGCGCGAGCTTCATCCTGAGCTTCCAAACAATCGAAAAAGAAGGGAGCCCAAGCGCCAGAGAGAGCAGTAGTAAGAATAAGGACAATATTGGCCAGGGTGGTAGCCAAACTGAGATAGGCCACCTCATCGGCACCGCAAAGGTGTTGGGTCACAATGCGGCAACCCAACAGCAGTAGCTGGCTGCCCAAAGCACTGATCACCAAGGGAATGCAGAGCACAATGCCATAGCGCAATAGCGACAGACGGAAGCGCCCACCCGTAAGCCCATACCAAATATAGAACGCCGCTCCCAGTAGCGTAAAGGGCACATACTGGCCCAAGATACGTCCCCACAGGGCATCAGGCAGCGTCACAACCAACCACACTGCCAGCAATGTGGCAATAAGCGATGAGGTAAAGGTCAAAGAAGCTGACAGACGATAGTGATACTGAACACGCTGCAATGACTGAAACATCGTAAAAGCCGGCGAAAAGAAGAGGTAGGCAACCATGGCCCAAAGATAGCGCCGATCAAGTTCGGTTACAGTCTCCGGTACTGAAGGCATCACCCAGAGAAGAATTGCCAGGAAAAAAGTAAGAGCCATGCCGCTGGTCAACATAGTGAACTGATATTCCTGCAGTTCGCGCCCGTGGTAATCCAGGCGAGCCCGATTCACCGTAGCATAGGCTTCCAAACCACAGACGGCAGTCAGAATAATCTGCCAAGCGGCAAAATTATTGAACAAGCCAAATTCACCCGTGGTCATAATGCGGGTGAAAAGCGGAATGGTTATAAACCCAAGCCCCTTCGTGAAGAAAACGGCCAGGGTATACCAAATAGCCGACTTGCGCGCTTGGGTTTGGGTTTCCTGTAATGATGTAGCCATGATGCTAGAGTTTACTGCACTCGCGCAGCGGGAACACCCTCAATACCACTGCCGAGTTCTTCGTAGGCAAGAGTTGCAGGGAGCGGTTGCCGCTCACAGGCCAACGCAAAAACAAATTGATCCGCTCGATAAAGACCACAAGAAACTTCTGAGCGAGGTGCCTGGATACCAGCGACTCCCCGACGAAACTGACTTTGAGCCATAAATCCATAGACGTCGCCATCGGGCGCATCTCCGGCAAGCTTAAAGTAGCTTTCTTTCAACGTCCACAGTTCCAGAAATTCAAATTGATCCCGCTCCGCAGCGGAGGTAACGCGCTCAATCACCTTCTGACTATGAGGGCGCAGAGGCTCACAATCGCAACCGCAGGGGGTATCGGCCATCACGGCACACACACAACCCTGGGCATGACTCAATGAAAGATAGCGATCCGTTTGCGGAAGAACCGGTTTTCCGCTTGGAAGATAGCTGAGATTTCCCAGGGGCTCATGCCAAAGCTGTTGATGAAGAATCTCAAGCAGTGCTCGGGTATCTTGCTTGTCTGACGATAGGCTATAGCACGCAGCTATCACGAGGCGTTCGCTTCCTCGAGAGCCGCATAGGAAATTTTTCCGTACTCGTTGCGAGGGATCGCTTCACGGAGTTCCACCGCGAATGCCGATTGATGAATGCCCGTTTTTTGACTTGCAAAGGAACGGATGAGCTCAGGGTCCTGATCTGTTACCACATAGAGCACCATGCGCTTATCGGTGCCTCCGCAGGCACATTCGCACTGGAATTCCTCTGCAATCAAGCGCTCCATTTCGTCCATACTGACCCGCAGGCCAAACAGCTTCAAAAAGCGCTTTTTGCGACCCACAATATAGAAGCAACCATCCTCGTCTTGCTGAGCCAGGTCCCCGGTGTGATATTCGCCTTGAAAATCATCACCGCGCTCCAGATCAGCACGGCATTGGGCGTAGCCCATGGTGACATTAGGACCGCGATAGCAAAGCTCACCTTCGCCTTCTACGCGATTTCCTTCCTCATCCACCAAAAACGCTTCTCCATGAGGAAACGCCCGGCCGATACTCCCCGTCTTTTCAAGAGCCAGCTCAGGAGGCAAATAGGTCATCCGAGCACTGGTCTCTGTGGTACCAAAGGTAGCGAAGAATCGCCGGTCGGTGGCGGCACAGGTTTCCGCCAACCAGCGAAACGCTGCATCAGAAAGGCGGCCACCGCCCTCAGCCAGGGTTGTAAGACTATCAAGTCCGCGCCGCTCAAAGCGCAGGCGACGGAATATCTCATAGCTATAGGGAACGCCACAAAAGCTGGTAGCTTCTTCAGCTTTGGCAAAATCCCAAAATTCAGGAGCCATCAAATTGCTGGCTGCCAGCAAAACACAACCGCCGCTATAAAGATGAGAATGAATAACGTTAAGTCCCATGGTGTAGTTCATAGGCAGGGCGCACAGCGCTCGCTCTGCGGTATTCCACCCAAACACCTCAGCAACGGCCTTAGCATTCGATTCAAGATTGCCCTGTTTGTGACGCACCAGCTTGGCGCTGCCCGTAGAGCCCGAAGTAGTAAGCAGCAACGAAAGTTGATCATGGAGCGGAGAGGTATCATGACCCGTTCTTACTAAGACATAATCCGCATAACGCAGCAGAATATCCTCTTCATGAGCTTGAACCGCAGTACTGGGCATCCAGTAAGCCCAGGGTTGATACTCGGCGTCAAGCGTTGCCAATAAGGCGGCATCCAGTTGCGCATCTAGCAGAAGCGGCACCATGCCCACACTTTCGAGGGCAAGGTAACCCGCCAAGGAGCCAACGCTATTCCGACACAGACAAAAGACTACCGAGCGAGGCAGTGCGCAATCTTCCATCCGATGAACTAGTTCCTGGATATCTCCGTAGGTTGCGCTTTGACCGCTATCATCTTTTGCAGCTACCGCGTCCTTAGGCCATCGGTTGAGTTCAAGAAACACAGCTTCTCCTTCTACATACTCGTGCAGCCATCAACGGCTAACACCTGACCGGACACATAGCTTGCCAGATCCGATGCCAGGTACAAACAAGCATTGGCGATATCTTCGGGCTGAGCCAATCGACCCAAGGCAATATTGTCGATACGCTGCTGCAACTTAGCTGGATCGGCTTGATCCATCATGGCAGTTGCCGTGAGTCCAGGGGCTACAGCATTCACGCGAATGTTTTGAGCGGCCAGCTCTTTTGCTGCCGATTTTGTGAGGGCAATTACCGCGCCTTTCGTTGCCGCATAACCCATCTGCCCCGCATTTCCGTAGAGGCCCGTCAAAGAAGCAATGTTGATGATGCTTCCGCCCCCACCGCGACGCATGAGGCGACTGGCCCCTTGAATCGCATAGATGGGACCGCACACATTTACGGCCAGCATGGCTTGAAGGTGCTCCGAACTCATCATCCCAATGAGCTCGTTGTATTCCACTGCGGCATTGTTAACCAGCACATCAAGACGGCCTTGTTCTTGGCGCACCTGCTTCATCCCCGCTAACACCGCAGCCTCATCACTGACATCAAAGCAAATCGGATGAATTGCCTCTTGGAGCTCTTTCGGGCACGTCTTAAGCCAGGCTGCTACCGATCCTGCCGTGCGCTCGTTGGCATAGACTACTGCCCCTTCTGTGGCATAGCACCGCGCGATAGCTTCGCCTATCCCGCGTCCGGCACCGGTCACTAAGCAGACTTTAGACTCAAGTAAGTTTGCCACTGCAAACCCCTTCCCCATTCTGATGACTGTCGCGAATTTTCAGGCAAGAAAATACCCCAGGGAGAGCTTCCTTTGCCCCTTCGCGCGCGGCAGGAGTTTGCTGCTTCCACAGCACCATAAACGCGAGAAGGGCCCAGAATTGCGGGTAATACCAAAACGAATCCGAGATAAGAAGCTTCATGGAACACGTCAACAAGACACAAAAAATGACCGCATCTTGAGCATCCTTACAACGGAAGAAGGTCTTGAGCACCAGAAACACAAACGCAACGGAAAGGATCGCTCCACCCACAATGCCAAAGCTGGCAAAAACCTCAAGGAAGAAATTGTGGGAGTAGCCCCAGGCAAATTGCGTACCCACCGTGGTGCGTTCCCCGTAGACACCATGACCAAACAGGCTTCCATCGCCAATCAGTTGCAACACCATGGCATAAATGGTCTCGCGCCCCGACCCATCACCGAAGGTATTTGCCCCTATAGCTGAAAGGGTTCGCGACTCAATACCTAAATTCTGCGTGAGATATCGGGCAATTTGCACGGGCGCATCGGCAACAACCGCTACCACAACCGCCGTAGCAAGAAGCGAAATGGCAAGCCGCCATCGCGTAGATGCGCTCCGCCATTTCAGCGCCAAGATGATCACGAAAAATGCCGCCACAAAGGCCAACGATCCGCGCGAGCCGCCCAGAAGAATGAGTCCCACACCATAGACAAACGGAATAAGACACCAATGCTTATCCTGCAACAGCGCCCGGGCACCAAATAAGCTCGCCGGGAACAGCACTTCGTAACCAAAATACAATCCATAGGATTTTTGGATCAGATTCCCCCATTGGTCATAGTCGACCCAATAGCCCTTCAGAGTTGAGTCCATGAAGCGGATACTCTGATAGATCAACAAAATCCAAGCGGTGACCACGATACAGCGAAACAGCTTTTCTCTATCCCGCACTAAAGACACAATAAGAAAGGCCCAGATGGCTCCTCGAGCCGTAAGAAACTGAGCCGTGAGGCCATAGCGCTCCCCAGAAAACCATTCGTGGTATTCGGGGTGCAAGCCAATGGTGGCAGCAATGGCGATAAAAATAGCTCCGTAACAAAAAAACGAGGGCACTAATCGTTTGAAGCCAGCGTAGGCGGCACAACCTACCATCAACGAAATGAGTATGACGTTAAATACCGGCGTGATGAGCGTCTCGCCCACCAGACGATAGAGAACGGAAGCGACCGGCTCATCGCAAAAATAAAGGACGAACAACACCAAGGCTGCTGCATCGTAGATTTTTACATTTGCTAAGGCTCTCAAATTTCACCGTATTTCATAGCGCCCAAGGTACAACGGTGGCGCCCCAAGGACGCCATCCGTTTACAACCCTTTTTTGATCCTACGACGTGCTTGTGTACCTAGTCCTCAAACGACACTCCATAGCGCTTGAGGATCTCTATACCGTTTAGGTACGAACCAAAATGAATGATGTCATCGGGTTCAAACATAACATCAAAGGCATCTTCAAGTTCCGTTATCAACGTCAAATGGGCTACTGAATCCCATTGGTCAATAGCAGCAAAGCTATAACCTTCACCAAGCTCTGCCTCGGAAGCTCCCAGCGCCGTTTGAAACGCCTGGCTATATCGTTCTAAATTCCCAGCCATTGGTTAGTCGAGCGCCTTCAAGATATCGTCTACGGTCACAAAGCCCTTAATGACATCGCTGGTTAACGTGATATCAAACTCATCGTCAGCCATCACAATAAGAGAAAGCTTAGCCATGGAGTCATACTCATCAATTTCAGCAAGTACGGTTTCCGGTGTGAGGGTTCCCTCATCAAGGTCGAGCGTGTCTTCAATGAGAGCAATTTTCTCTTGGGTGTCCATTTCGTATCCTTTCTTAGCTTAACTAGTTGCGCTACGTATCTTAATCCTCTTCAGGAGCAGGATAGCCGTCTACAAAGAATTCATCCGTATGAATCAACGGAAGGATATCTTTCGTTTGAAGACGTAAATCTACGGTTGACCAGGAAAGACCCACGCCAAAGCCGCAGCACAGCTCGCGGATCTCTTCATTGTCTTCGCACTCACCA
Organism: uncultured Parvibacter sp.; assembly: GCA_910587945.1. Taxonomy (GTDB): domain Bacteria; phylum Actinomycetota; class Coriobacteriia; order Coriobacteriales; family Eggerthellaceae; genus CAJUNI01. The sequence continues at coordinate 47,215 of CAJUNI010000004.1, read as the reverse complement.
TATTTATCCACAATGGTGATCGGAATAGAAGAGGAAGACGTATTACCGAAACGATCCATAGAAATCGGCACTTTTTCCAGCGGGAACCCGGTCTTTTTTGCAATCTGCTTAAGAATCATCAGGTTAGCCTGATGCAATACCAAATCATCATAGGACTCAGGAGTTGCGCCCTCGTGCTCCATATAGGCTTTTAGCTGAGTGGGCACTTCAGTAGTAGCAAAGTTAAATACATCAACATCATTCATGCGCGTACCTGCCGGCTCGGTATCCGGTCGGTCGGGGTTACGCCATTGACCATATGGAGAAATAATGGCTCGGAATCCTTCGCCATCAGTAGCGGATGCGAAGAGCAATTTTTCATTGCCCGTCTTCTCCAACAAGGTAGCCGTTCCGGAATCGCCAAACAAAAGCGCTGCCGAATGGCTAGTCTTTTGAATATTGCGCAGGCTCTTCTCCCGGGCTGAGGTATCGCCAGCCAAGAGCAGTGCGTAACGGCAGTCGGAAATATTCAGCAGTGCTGAGGCAATTTCCATACCGTAGGTAAAGCCCGAGCAGCCCAAGTTCACATCAAAGGCAATGGTATTTTTGGGAAGGCCGAGGCGCATTTGCAACACGCAGCCCGTGGCCGGAATGCCGTAGTCCGGGGTCTGGGTCACAAATACCAACACGCCGATTTCGCTTCGATCGATGCCTTTCTCATTCAATAAGGCCTCGGCGGCGGCAAAACAAAAATCTGAGGTGGTTTGCTTCTGGGAAGCCGACCAACGACCTTTCACACCAATCTTTTTAATAAACTTTTGAAGCACCTTTTCGTCTTCATCAGAGATATCCAAAAGCGAATCCCAGGTATTTGACACAGCAGCGCTCATACCCACTACTTGAATGCCCTGTACAGAACTAAACATTGTCTCCCCTTTACCCTGCACTAATTTGACAACAGGCCGCCATCAACAGGAATCGAGCATCCTGTCATAAAGCTAGCCGCTGGACTTATCAGAAATGCGACTACCGAGGATATCTGCTCGGTAGTGGCGATACCAAGATACTGCCGTTTAAGCAACTCTTCATTGCTGCCGCTATCTTCCCCGTACTTCTCAAGATATTTCACATACATTTCCGTTGCCGTCATGGCCGGTTCTACGGCATTGATAAAGATCTCTTTCGGGGCAAGCTCCTTAGCCATACAGCGAAGCGCTCCCTCCATGGCTGCCTTAGAGGCGCTATAGGCCATATGAGATTTATCCCCTCGTTGGGCGGCAATCGAAGAAATGCCTACCATGCGCATCCCAGGGTTGTAGCGACCACGTTTCGTGAGTTGGCGCACCATTTCCACAAAGCCAAAGAAGTTGATGTCGAAAACCTTTTGTACTTTTTCGGGAGTGAATTGCTTTAACGGAATAGAGGTTCCAACTCCGGCAGCATAGACCATCCCATCAAAGGGTCCATAGGTGGCTACAAGCTCTTTGACCATGGGCTCAATACTCTCCACATCCGAGAGATCAGCACAATAGAAACCGTGGCCTTCGCCTTCGAGTTCGGCCAGGGTCTCCATGAGCTTGTCTTCGCGCCGAGCCACCAACACCAATTTGGCACCTAAGCGGCTCAACATAAGCGCGTTGGCTTTCCCAATACCGGAAGATGCCCCCGTGATCAGAATGCGACGGTCCGTTAAATCAACAAGATTAAACATAGGTTCCCTTCTCCTAGTATTCACCAGGTTTGAGGCGTCCTTCTACATAGGCCTCACTGGTATAGGTTATCGGCAGAATGCCATCAGTAACTATTTCATAGTTAGCAATACCCCAAGACAAGCCAATGCCAAAACCGCAAGCCAATACCTTGACAACAGAAGCGTGGTCCTGTCCGTAGCTGTCGCACAGCGTAAGGGGAATGGATATACCACCCGTATTGCCATAGCGATCAAGAGACAGCGGAACGGCCTCCCGGGGAAGCTTCAGTTTGCGCGTCAATTGGCGCAAAATGAACTGATTCGCCTGATGAAAGGCAAAAACATCATAATCAGCCACCGTGGTTTTCGTATGCTCAAGATAGCGTTCAAGGGCGCGGGGTACATCGGTAATAGAGAAGGTAAATACCTCGGTCCCTTCCATCCGAATGTCGTAGAGGGTCCGCTCAATGCCGTCCTGACATACAAACGAGGCGGCATCGGGGTTCATATCCCGAAAGCCTCCAGCAGGGGCAATAATGGAAGTAAATCGCTGACCGTCGGACTGTAATAAGGCCGTGGTGTGAGCATCCTCGGCGCGCTCCAAGAGCACCGCTGCCCCCGCATCGCCATACATCATGGCAATACTGCGATCCTGAGGATTTGCCAACTTCGATGCCGTTTCTCCTAAGAGCACTAAGCCGTAGGGTGCATCACCGGAAGCCATCAATGTCATGGCGGTTTGAACGCCATAAATAAAGCCCGAACAACCCAGTCCAACATCGAATACAGCACAGTCCATTGAAAGACCCAGACGCTTTTGCAACACACAAGCCGTTGCCGGACGTCGGTAGTCCGGTGATTGGGTCACAAAAATCAAAAACCCAATAGAGGCGCGATCAATAGCGAGGGATTCCAATAGCTGCTCAGCCGCTGCATAGGCCAAGTCTCCCGCGGTCTGTTCCGGAAGGGCCCGGTAGATCGACTGAATACCCGTTGATTTCACAAAGCGTGAAACCACTTCTTCTCCGAAAGTAGGTACAAATTCTTCCACCTGAATTTGGTTATCAGGAACGGCAGCAGCAAGAGCTTTAATTCGCACGCCATGTATTGAGGAAAATGCCATGGGTAAGAACCGCCTTTACTGGGTGTATTTCAAGGGTTCGGATAAAACAGTTGCCCTGCCCATCTTTATAGCCCCTGGATAACATCGCAGATACGGTCTACTTCTTCCACCGTAATCCCAGAAGACATTGGCAATGCAAGCACATGGTCTGCAGCATAGTGAGAAACCGGAAGCTCCAAGTCCCCGTAGGTTTCGCAATAACATGCCGCCTGGTCGATACTCGGGTAGAAATACTTGCGTGCAAACACGTTTTCCGCCTCAAGGGCTGCTTTTACGTCATCGCGATTCAAACGTCCATCAAAGACCACGGGGAAATAGGCATAGTTCCAGGTCATGTCTGCAGGAATCGTAAACAGCTTCGCGCCGTCCACGGAAGAGAGTCGCTCAAAATAGCGATCCCCCGCCACCTTGCGCTGGGCAATCCACTGGTCAATATGACGTAAGTTACATAAACCCATGGCAGCTTCGAACTCGTTCATGCGCGCGTTGGTTCCGATGTAGTCAATGTCATCGGTAGTGGTAAACCCAAAATGCACCAGATATGGAAGAGAAGGGAACACCTCGGGATCGCGATAGGTTACGATGCCGCCTTCGATGGTGTGAAAGACTTTGGTGGCATGGGTGCTAAACATAGCAGCATCACCAAAATTACCCGCACCAATTCCGTTTTTCTTAACCCCGAAAGCATGGGCTGCATCGTAAATAACCTTTAAATTATGCTTATCTGCAATAGTTTGGATCTTATCGACATCACACAAAAAGCCATAGACATGAGTAGCTACAATGGCTGACGTGTTCTCAGTTATCAGGTCCTCGATAAGATCAGGATCGATGGTAAAGTCATCTTCTTTGACATCACAAAACACCGGCGTCAATCCATTGCGCACAATGGCATGAGTGGTAGAACAATAAGTGTAGGGAGTGGTAATCACTTCGCCGGTAAGATTCATGGCCTGAATGGCTACTTCGAGAGCCAAGTGACCATTAGCAAACAAGCAGGTATGAGGAACGCCAAGATACGCAGCGATTTGCTCCTCAAGCTGAATGCTTTTCGGCCCCCGGTTAGACAACCACCGAGAGTCCCATAACTCACGAATCTCCTCTATATACTCATCAAAAGAAGGCAACGCCGGCTTTGTTACGTTAATCCGCTCACTCATTCAATGACCTTTTCTGCCTCTCGGGCACTTCAAAAAAAACAGCCCATCATGGGTAACGGGCGCTCCGTACACAGTACCTTCCTATGATACTAGATTACCTAGTCAATTAGTTCAACAGCGTAATAACTCACAACTCCTCCGCCGCCATTGGCAGGATTTGAACGGTGAGGACGGCGTAGGAGGGCGACCGTTGGGCAACTCAAGACGCTTTTACCCCTCCGAACCCGCCATGAGTGAGCGTTTCTTCCTTATCCCCGCACCTTCTTGATGCTTAAACGATCGGCCAAGCGCTCCAGAAATGCACGGTTGAGATTGCTGGTCAGTTTGCCATAGAGCCACTGGAATGCTCCAAAATCCACGACCATCCCAATAGCCAAGACCCAACCCATAGCGGGCGTAAAGGGTGCAATATTAAACAAGCTGCCAAACACCGTCACGCCAAGAATCGTTCCGCCAACTACCACCACCAGCAACGCCCAGCGGATGGGGGTATAGGGCAGAGAAAGTCGAATGACCAACAGAATGCCAAGGAACGCCACCAGGAGTACACAGAGCGTGGAGATTTGAGCGTAGCTGAAATCGAGGAATCCATAGCCCACCGCATTCACCACCACCAGTGTCACCACCGCACAGATTGCCCCGGGCAAGGAGCGCACAATGCAGTTCGGGAGAAAACGACCCTGAACGCGATCATGATTTGGCTCGAGGGCCAACACAAAGGACGGCAGGCCGATAGTAAAGGCACTGATTAACGTCATCTGAATGGGCACAAAGGGATACTGCCACGGCAAAAGAATGAACAGCACCGCCGAGCATACGGACAGCAGCGTTTTCACCAAAAAGAGCGAAGCTGAGCGTTGCAAGTTATTGATAGAGCGCCGGCCTTCTGCCACCACTGCCGGCATTGAGGCAAAGTCGTTATCCACCAGTACCAGCTGAGCCACGTTGCGCGCCGCATCCGAGCCACTAGCCATAGCCACCGAACAATCAGCTGCTTTAAGCGCCAGCACATCATTCACGCCATCGCCAGTCATGGCCACCGTGTGCCCCGCCTGCTGCAGCGCCAACACAAAAGCCTTCTTTTGCTCCGGACGCACGCGCCCAAAGACGCTGTAGGTTTCGATGGCCCGGGCAATCTCCTCCGGGGTTGTAAGGGTGGTGGCGTCAACGAAATGATCTGCCTCAGGGATTCCCACCTTTTGAGCAATGCCCGCTACCGTGCGCGGATCATCGCCCGAGATAACCTTAAGCGTGACCCCTTGGTCTTTGAAGTAGGCAATGGTTTGCGCCGCAGTGGAGCGGATTTGATCCTGAATGCAGGCAAAACCCAAGGGCCGAACCCTGCCCGTTAAGACACCATCCTCATTAAACCCAGTCACCTGAGCCACCAGCAACACCCGTGCATCGGTTGAAAGGGTTGTCAGCTGCTGCTCTATGGAAGCAAGAGCCTCTGGGTGATTCGCCAGGATAAAGCTTGCTGCACCCATGACATAGGAGTCGCCATCGGCAAGCACCACCCCGGAATACTTTTTATCCGAGGAGAAGGGCACCACGCGCGTGACCGCTTCTGGGTCACGAGGAAGCCCCACCTGCAGTGCTTGAGCTGTTTCATTGGGGTCCGGGTCGGCCCAAGCTAAGGCTCCTAAGATGCGCTCGAGTTGCTCTTGAGTAGGCGCCTCGTTCGCTCTTGCGGAATCAGCCCCTTCGTGGACACCTTCTTGCACCGGCACCACGGCCGCTAATTCCATACCACCAGTAGTAATGGTGCCCGTTTTGTCCAAGCACAGTACATCGACTCGCGCCAAGGTCTCAATGCAGTAGAGCTGCTGCACCAATACCTTGCGCTTAGCCAAACGCACCACCGCCACGGCCAATACCGTAGAAGTAAGCAGAATAAGCCCCTCGGGAATCATGCCCACCAAGGCCGACACCGTAGAGAGAAGTGCTGAATTCAACCCAACGTGCTGGAAGAAATAGGTGGTGGCAAAAAGCAGTATTCCCACCGGAAACATAATGAGGGAGACATACTTGATGATGGCATTGAGACTGCCCATGATCTCCGAGTTCACCGCTTTGGGCTGTTTTGCCTCGGCACTGATTTTGGACGCGTAGCTCTCGGCACCCACGTGCACAATGCGAGCCCACACCATGCCTTCATTGATAAATGAGCCACTCATCAGTTCGTCGCCCTGCTGCTTTACCACAAGCACGCTTTCGCCCGTGAGCAGGCTCTCGTTTACCTTGCAGGTTCCCTCAAGCACTTCCCCATCAGCCGGAATCTGATCCCCACGTCCCAGGCGCACCACATCCCCTTGCACCAACTGGGCTATAGGGATTTCCAGAAGCCTGTCATCCCGCACGACAGACACCGTAGATGCCGCCACAATGGCAAGCTTATCGGTGGTTATCTTCGATCGGATTTCTTGGACGATACCAATGACCACATTGACCACAATAATGATCATAAACAGCATGTTTTTATAGGAACCCGTAAAGAAAACAAGCACGGCCAAAATGACATTAACAAGGTTAAAGAGCGTGCAAATATTGTCCCGGAAAATATCGGCTATGGAACGTGTTTTCACCCCGGCATCGGCATTGGTCTTGCCTGCGGCAATGGCTGCCTGAACCTGAGCCGCACTCAGGCCCTCAATACCGTTCGGAATCTCTTCCGACGCGCGCGCTGAGCTGGTTTGGTTTTGTGGCTGAGAGGTTTTCATAGACTCACGGGCCCTTAACAATTCCTTGATGTCATCCATGCTACGCTGTAAAGCATAGAGGATGAAGCTACCCTCTCCGGAGGCTAGGTCCATCTGCTTGCCAATCGGTCAACAATGCCAACAAGGAATCACCAGGAGGTGCCTGCCCCATGGATGAGCTTGCGCTCCTCAACGCCATCCAAGAGACCTGGCGCACGCCACTCCTTGATGGGCTGATGATAGGGTGCGCTTGGATTACCACCGCCGGCGCCCTGTGGCTCCTGGCCGGTGCGATTCTCGCGGCGCTTCCTTCCTACCGCCGCCACGGCGTAGCCGTCATCCTAGCCGTGCTGGTAGCAAGCGCTGTGGCTAAACTCATCCTCGGAGAGGTTTTCCAACGTCCACGTCCCTGCGATGTAGCCCCCTGGGTACCCCTCTTAGTGGATCGACCCTTTGGCTGGTCGTTCCCCTCAGGCCATGCCACCACCGCCTTTGCCGCTGCTGCAGCTTTAGCCACCGTGCGCGTTCCACGGCGAGCACCACGCTGGCTCACAGTAGCGTTTTTCATCCTCGCAATACTTATTGGATTCTCCCGGGTGTATCTCTACGTTCACTACCCCAGCGACGTCCTTGCAGGCGCTCTAATCGGCCTCATCCTTGGCGGCCTCATTGGCGCTGTGGCCAATCACTGGCCGCGCCCTGCCCCCGCTGCTACTCGGCCGGAAGATCCTCAAGACGACCGTGAGCCTCATAGCGACTCACCCGCGCAATAGCATTCTGCTCATCTACAAACACCACATAGGGTGCTGCTTTGCCTTGAGCCACTTCCGCTTCTTCATAGTCAGCAAAGGCCATGATAATAACCTTATGCCCCGGCTCAATATTCCAGGCCGCGGCACCATTCAAACAAACCATGCCACTGCCAGCTTCGCCATAAATGACATAGGTTTCCAGTCGCGTGCCGTTATCAATATCGGCCACTAACACCCGCTCATATTCATAGATGTGAGCAGTTTGAGCGAGGGTTGCATCGATGGTGATAGAACCAATGTAGTCGAGCTCCGCCTGGGTTACCCGCGCACGGTGGATCTTTCCCTTAAGCATGGTCAGACGCATGACAGACCTATTCGTTCTCGAACAGAATGGTAGAGAAGTAGCGCTCGGCCGTGTCAGGCAATAATGTCACCACTGTCTTACCCGGCCCCAACTTTTTGGCCAGACGCAAAGCAGCCGCAACGTTAGTTCCGCTCGAAATTCCTGCCATCAGGCCCTCTTTGGCCGCCAGATCCCGCGCGGTTTGCACTGCCTCTTCATCGGAAATGATGCAAATTTCGTCATAGATGGATTGGTCTAGAATAGCTGGGATAATGCCATCCCCAATGCCCATTTGCTGATGAGAGCTGATCCCACCTCCTGACAAGATGGCAGCGTTTTCAGGCTCGGCAGCCCAAATTTCCACCTCAGGATAGAGTTTGCGTAAGGTTTGACCAATGCCAGAAATGGTGCCACCCGTACCAATGCCTGAGCAGAATCCGTGAATGGGACCTTCCACGTCCTCCACAATTTCGAGGGCCGTATGGTACTTATGGGCGAAGAGGTTGTCCTCGTTTTCAAACTGCTGAGGCACATAAACCCGCGGGTCTGCCGCCGCCATGGCCTCCGCCGTAGCAATACACTCGGCAATGCATTTTCCGATGTCCCCATCGTCGTGGATGATGATAACCTCGGCTCCATAGTGTTGCACCAGCTTGCGCCGCTCCTCGGAGACGGAGTCGGGCATGATAATGACCGCTTTGTAGCCCTTAACCGCACAGACCAGCGCCAAGCCCACCCCTTGATTTCCGCTCGTGGGCTCCACAATGATGGAATCTGGACCAATGGCTCCCCGTTTTTCAGCGCCCTCAATCATCTGCAGCGCCGTGCGCGTTTTTACGGACCCGCCAATATTGAGCCCTTCAAACTTCACCAAAATCTGCGCGGCATCCGCGTCGCCAAGATTGTTCAAACGAATGAGCGGCGTGTGCCCCATTGCTTCTAAAACGTTGTCGTACACCATGAGGGTTCCTTCCCTTTATTGTTTCGCCGTCATAGTAGCGATGATTGGCCATCGATGCTGTTGAAGGAGGGAGTTACTAGGCCGACGAGCGCATTTTGCGGCTCTTTGAAACCTCCCTTTCGGCTCTCTGGTTCCCGAAGCAGCCAAAATGAATCATCATGGATACCCAAAGACGGTGGCGCTCTGTTTCTGCAAACACGCCACTTCTGCAGAGGCCCTTTTGGCCAGACCCGGCAGTGACGCCAGTAAAGGAGTTACCTATGGATTCTCGGACCGCTGTACCCCCGGCTTCATCTCCCGATTGCTCCAGCCCAAAACCGCAAGGCTGCGCCCCGGAAGAGCTGCGCTATTTGAAGCTATTGTCGAAGAGCTACCCCACCATTACAGATGCGGCAACGGAGATCATTAATCTATCGGCAGTGCTGAGTCTGCCTAAGGGAACGGAGATTTTCGCCTCCGATATTCATGGTGAATTTGAGGCGTTCTCCCATCTGCTCAAAAACGGGTCGGGCACCCTGCGTCTCAAGATTGACGACGCCTTTGGCGATAGCCTCTCTGACGAGGAAAAACGAGACCTGGCCACGTTGGTCTATTACCCCACAGAGAAAATGGCTCTGGCCTTAGAGGGTCTTGATGAGGAAGCGCAGGCACAATGGTTTAGCACGGTTATCGAACAGCTGCTCACGCTCATTCGTCAAGCTTCCGGCAAATATACCCGTTCCAAAGTACGCAAGGCGCTGCCGAAGGAATTTGCCTACGCCATTGAAGAGCTTATCACCGAAGCCAATCACGCCGTCAAGCGCGAGCCCTATCATCGCGACATCATCAATGCCGTATTGCGCACGGGTCAAGGCCCGGCATTCGTTGAAGCCCTTGCCGCTACGGTCCAGCGCTTTGCCGTCGATCACCTCCACATTGTGGGCGATGTTTATGACCGCGGACCAGCGCCGGATGCCATCATGGATACCCTTGCCCAATACCACTGCCTCGATATCCAATGGGGAAACCACGACATTGTATGGATGGGTGCCTCTCTTGGGCAGCGGGGCTGTATTGCCCATGTGGTGCGCAACTGCGCGCGCTATGGAAACCTCTCTATCTTGGAAGACGCCTACGGCATCAACATTTTGCCCCTCGCTTCCTTTGCCATGACCACCTATGGCGAAGATCCCTGCACCGCCTTTGGTCTCAAGGGAAACCCGGAACTTACCGATCAACAGCGGGCCATGAATGAGAAGATTCAAAAGGCGATGGCCCTCATCCAGTTCAAGGTGGAAGGCCAGATCATTGATGAACATCCCGATTACGGTCTCGAGGATCGCAAGCTCTTACATCGCATAAACTACGAGGACGGCACCATTGAAATTGATGGGGTGGTCTACGAGTTGACCGATACCGATTTCCCCACCGTCGATCCTGCCAACCCCTATGCACTCACCCCCGAAGAAGAAGAGGTGATGGCCCGCCTCGAGCAAGCATTCTTGGGCTCGGAGAAACTACAACGCCATATGCGCCTGTTCCTTGAGACCGGCAGCCTCTACAAGGTCCATAACCACAACCTTTTGTTCCATGCCGGCGTGCCGCTCAATGAAGATGGCACCCTTATGGAAGTATCCATTGATGGCACACCTCTTGCCGGCCGCGCCCTCTATGACGAACTCGAGCGTCAAGTACGGGCAGCATTCTTTAGTACGGACGAAGAAGAGCGTCGCCGGGGACGGGATCGTATTTGGTGGCTTTGGCTTGCTCCGGGCTCACCGCTGTTCGCGAAAAGCAAAATGGCGACCTTTGAGATCTATCTGGTGGCCGACAAAGCAGCGCGCAAAGAGGTAAAGAATTCTTTCTATACCCTGCAAAATGACCCCGTAGCCATGGGACGCATCTTCGAAGACTTTGGCCTGGCGTTGGAAGATTCTCGCATCGTCTGCGGCCATGTACCCGTGAAAGCAAAAGATGGCGAAGACCCCGTCAAATGCGACGGCCATGTACTCACCATTGATGGCGGATTCTCTCGCGCCTATCAGCCCACCACCGGCATTGCGGGTTATACGCTCATTTCCAATTCCTACGGCTTTGTTCTGGCAGCCCACGAGCCGTTGGAGTCTACCCAGGTAGCCATTGAGTCTGGCATCGATATTCACTCATCCCGACGAGTCATTGAGCGCGTCGACCAGCGCACCTTGGTGGCCGATACCGATACTGGTGTTGAGTTGGCTGCCCAAGTGGCCGACCTCGAACAACTCATTGCCGCCTATCGGGGTGGTCTTATTCCCGAGCGCGGTTAGCAGTTTTACGGAAGGGAGTTCGGTCACTGATTCCAGCGAGGCGAGCCCTTTCGAGACTAGGCACTATCCCGCGGGGGTATCTGCTCATCAACAGATACCCCCGTTTCGCATTCCCGAGCGCGACTAGACTTCCGTGAGTTCTCCGGCTAAGGAGCACGCCATATAGCGTCCCACCTCTTCGGCGCTAAGTCCGCGACCAAACAAATGCATCATCTTGGTGAGTGCTGCTTCGCAGGTCATATCCAGACCGGTGATAACTCCGGCTTGAGCCAAGGCGTCACCGGTGGCATAGCGTTTTTCCTCCACTCCGCCCGCCGGGCACTGGGTCACATTCACAATCACTTTGCCGCTTTTCACTGCCTGGGCCAAATCTTCCACAAACCAGGATTCCGTCGGGGCATTACCGGCGCCAAAGGTGCGAAGCACAATACCCTTGGTACTCGGACATTCAAGCTGGGCTTTCAACACATCCCGACTAATGCCCGGGTAGAGCCAGAGCACGTCCACCGCATCATCCATAGAAGACCAAAGCTCCAACGGCCGCTCTCCTGCCGGATGCCACAGGAGATCGTCGCGATAGGTAATATGCAAATCCACATCGGCCAGCGCGGGATAGTTAAAGGAGCGAAATGCCCCAAAGTTTGTAGAGCTTACTTTGGTCGAGCGATTCCCTCGCCATAAATGGCGTCCAAAGGCAATGGCCACTTCTTGAACGCGCGGTGTGCCCTCAGCGGTTCGGGCTGCCGCAATTTCCAGGGCCGTAATTAAGTTTTCTGTCCCGTCTTCGCGGATTTCGCCAATAGGCAACTGCGAACCGGTCAGAATGACGGGCTTATCCAGATTGCCCAGCATAAACGACAGGGCTGAAGCAGTGTAGGCCATGGTGTCGGTGCCGTGAAGAACGACGAAGCCATCGTGGCTGTCATAGCTATCGGTAATCAACTGGGCCAGGTGAGCCCAATGAGCGGGATTCATATTCGAAGAGTCAATGGGTGGAGTAAACGCAACATGGTCAAGCTCATAACCCAGTCGGTTTAACTTGGGCACATTCTCAATCAAATGGGAAAAATCAAAAGGAACCAAGGCACCGGTGGTGCGATCTTCAACCATACCAATGGTTCCTCCGGTATAAATCACCATGATGCGAGGGGCCTGGGCGGCCTGAGTTGCAGAAGTGGATGTCGCCGGAGATGAAGTTGCAGGTGTAGCAGTGGATGAGGACGTGCTCGGTGTAGTAGCAGAGTCAGTCATGAGCCATCTTCTCCTTTCGTGACCCTTGAAGTTTGGCTACTCCCACCTTAAAGCTCCACGCAACCCAAAAGTCCACAGTGCGCTTCTCTTTGGGAACTCGTTTCCAATCCGTTGGGGCGGGGGCGTTTACCCGGCTTAGCCCAGAGTTCCACGCCAAGAGCCAAAGGGTGTCAGATCGGTTGGGACAGGGGCGCTTACCCGCTTTATCCCAGGATTCCACGCCAAGAACCGGGAGGCGCCCAATCCTTTGGGTCGGGCTCGCACCGCGCTGGCTTCAACTTACACGTCCCCACTCCGTTACAACTTGATGGCCACCCCGCTGACTTTCTTCGCCAGAAATCGCGAATTGTTAGCATGGAGAATGTAACTGATAGCTATCCTATTCCGAAGGCAAGGCGCCTCTATGCTTCCTGGCTCCCCTACATATCGCAAAGCCACGACGCCCGCATTAGAGGCCATTGAAACCACCACCTCGGAGTTTCCCTCCTTCGATCAAGCAACCTCCATTCAAGCAATCTTTTGGTTCAACCCAACCTGGTCTGCCCAGAATCCCCCGCGGGGTGTTATCCAGCTTATCCACGGGATGGGAGAACACATTGGGCGCTACGATCATTTTGCCCGATGGCTCGCAGTCCAAGGGTTTTTAGTCTGCGGTCATGATTCCGTAGGCCATGGCGCTACGGCACAACAACCCGAGCGCTTTGGCATTCTTCCAGGCGTTGACCCTGTAACGGTACTGGTGGAAGACGTAGATCTCTTGCGCCAGCACGTTCAATCAGCCCTACCCAACCCAAACACTCTTCCCTACTTTATGTTTGGTCACTCCATGGGATCATTGGTGCTGCGCAACTACCTTCCCCTTCATGGGGAAGGACTCGCCGGCGCCATCATCTGCGGAACTACGCGACCCAATCGCCTGTTGGCCGGAGCGGGCATGCTACTCGCGAAAGCCTTCGTGGCCCTGCGCGGGGCCGATGCAAAAAGCCCCTTGCTTCATCGATTGGCCTATGGCGTCTATTCCAAAAAGATTCGCCACGCCCGCACAGAATTCGACTGGATTTCCTCTGACCCTGCCGCCGTTGATGGCTTCATTGACGACGAAGCCACTGGCTTTATGTTCTCCGGTGCTGTCTATGTGGCACTCACCGAAGCCGCCTGGCGTTCTTCTTCCAAGAAGGCGTCGCGTAATGTCCCCCACGACTTGCCGCTATTACTCATCGCGGGGGACGAAGACCCCGTGGGTGACAATGGACGTATGGTAGAAAAAGTGGGATGGGAGCTGCGTCAGGGCGGCGTCCAAAACGTCACCCTGAAACTCTACGGCGGCATGCGCCACGAAATCCTCAACGAAGGAGGCTGGGAGGAAGTCTACGCCGATGTGATTTCGTGGCTGGATGAGCTTCTTTAGTGCACTAACGCCGTAATAAAGGCAGCGAAACCTAAGAAAATGCCCGGAATATTCGCCACAATAATGGGCCAATCCTTCTGGGGCTTCATAAACCCGTAGGCAGTCCACATCATGCAATTGAAAAACGCCGCCAAGGGCTGCCAGGGCGAGCCATAGCTTCCGGCCAAGTTATTGGCAATTTGCGTTACGTAGGACACATACATAATGACTGACAATACCGAAGCAATCCGCCCAATAATAGTAACGGGCTCCAGTTTTTTCGTCTTCTTGACAGCCTGTGCCTGGGAAGGCGTCGAAGACGAATGGGCGTGTGCCGCATGAGTTAAAACGGTCATCTTATCCTCCTTTTGCTCAGGGTTTGTATCAGCGCTCGAGTAAGCAGAGCACCGATCGGACCTTCTTGTTCTACCGCGAAATGGAGAAGGGTCCGCAGTTGTTTACTGAGGCGTAAGACCCCCTTAACGGGTGTGTTGCCCTATCTTCAAACGCTCTAACGGCTCGGCAACCACTCCGTGGCGAAGTAATCGTCGAGCAACGGCTTGGGGCGCGGGACGAAACGGCTGAGCGAACCCAAGGGAAAGTTCAAACACGCTCTTTACCATAGGGTTTGTACTTCAGTACTCATTCATTTCGACCAAGGAGTTGTTATGGCTACTACCACACAATCCTTCACTGTCACCCTTGGTGACGCCGAGAAGGAAAAGCCGGCCCAACCGGTTCCCGAGAAAGCCTCTCGTACCCTTACCTGGACCAACGGATCCCAAACCCTCGATTACGAAGCAACGGCCGAATGCTTGCCCGTGCATACCGATGACGGTACGCTCATTGGCAATATGTTCGCCCTTTCCTACGTAACCGATCAGCAAGACAAGACCGATCGTCCGGTCACCTTCTGCTGGAATGGTGGCCCGGGTGGCTCTTCTGCCATGGTTAACATTGGTGGCTTAGGCCCGCGTCACGTGCCGATCTCTAAGCAAGAACAACTTCCCTGCCCCACCCAGCCTGAAGACAATCCTTGGTCGTTACTTCCTTCCACCGACTTGGTCTATATCGATGCTTTTGGCACCGGTTACTCCAAGGTCGACCCGAACTATGACCCCAAGAAGGTCTGGGGCGTTGATGGCGATGCCGACGCCTTCATGCGTGGCATTGCTGCGTGGTTAACCGAGCATGATCGCTGGAACTGCCCGCTCTATCTCTACGGCGAGTCCTACGGCACCATGCGTAACTCCGTCTTGATGCGCGTACTGGGCGAGCGCGGCATTGCCCTTACGGGTGTTATTGAGCAGTCCACTATTTTGGATTACGCACCTACCCTGTCCGGCAATGACCTCTATTACATGGGAATGGTTCCGGTTTATGCTGCAACTGCCAACTACTTCGGCAAGGCTGGCAAAGATGTCGACCAATTTGAGTGGTTTGACAAGGCCTGGAAGTTTGTAGACGAGAAATACGGTGCGGCCCTTATTAAGAGCGACACCATCGATCCGGCCGAAGAAGCAGCCATTGCCAAGGAGCTCTCTGAGCTGATCGGCATCGATGCCTCCATCATCCAAAAGAAGCATCTTCGCATTGAGCTCGATACGTTCCGTAAGCTGCTGTTGGCTGACGAGGGTCTGTTCATTGGCCGCTACGACACCCGCTTCACCGAGGCTGCCTACATGGATGTTCAAGGTGATAACGAGTTCTTCGCTGGCGAAGACCCCTCTGGCGACGCCATCATGACGCCCGACCAATCCGCTTGGATGAAACTGGTTCATGAGACTGGCTTCAAGGGCTCGCCGAATAACCTCCTGCTTTCCATGAAGGTCAACGAAGAGTGGAATTGGACTCACCAAGCTCCCGGCACCATGGGAAGCCCGGTCTGCCCGAACACTGCCTATGACATGGGCACGGCCCTGCGTCGTAACCCGAAGTGCCGCGTGCTGTTCTTCGGCGGCATCCATGACGCTGCAACGCCGTACTGGAACGTACGTCATTCCGTCTCAAAGATGTTCTTGCCGGAATATCTGAAGGACCGTATCGAGTATCACGTTCATGAAAATGGTCATATGGCCTACGAAGATCAGCCGACGCTGGAGAAGATGGCTCCCGAGCTGGCTGCCTTCTACGAGAAGCGCCACGAAGACTAACTGCATCCGTCTAACTCCCACCCGGAGCTCCATGACATTCCTGCCATCGGAAACGCGGAATGAGGGCTGCGAAGCTTCTGAATGAAGCGTTTCCGGGGGCGGCTATGTCATCGGAAATGCGGAGTGAAGGCTGCGAAGCTTCTGAACGAAGCATTTTTGATGGCAAACATAAGACGTTGCAATGGCATCGGAAGCGCGGAACGAAGGCTGCGTAGCTTCTGAGTGAAGTGTTTCCGATGACAGCCAGTAAGTGCATCAGAGTCATCGGAAATGCGGAATGAGGGCTGCGAAGCTTCTGAGTGGAGCGTTTCCGATGACATATAGTAGGCGTGAGTCTTAGAGGCAGAACATCAATACGACAAACGCCCCCACAATGAGTCCTAAAACTCGTTGCGGGGGCGTTTTTGTAGGTGCAGGTCCGTTAGTCCCCAAGCACCTCCCGACAATGGACGAGCTCGCCGCGTACCGGAATGGACTGCGGGCACACCTCCACGCAGGCACCGCAGAAGATACAGGCCTCAGCACCCTTAGCATCATGAGCTGCAATGTCATAGTGCATCAACCCTTGGGCCCGCTTCAGATTGTGATAGAGCGTGTAGTGGTTGAGGGCGTCAAAAATCTGGGGTATCGCGATGGTCTCCGGACAAACTTTGACGCAATAGCCACAGGCAGTACAGGGGATCAAATCCAAGGACTTAAGCGTGGCCTCGGCCTCTTGTAAACAAGCACGCTCGGCGTCGCTCACCCCCTGAAAGTTGCCCAACACGCGGCAGTTTTCTTCCACCTGCTCCAAGCTACTCATCCCAGAGAGCACGGTCAGAACCCCCTCGAGGCTCGCAGCATAACGCAAGGCCCAAGACGCTGGCGTAGAACCCGGTTCGGCCTGTTCAAGCAAGGATGCCACCGCCTCTGGCGGAGTCGCCAGCATGCCACCCTTTACGGGCTCCATCACAATCACCGGCTTTTGATGGCGACGCGCCACTTCATAGCACGCTCGCGCCTGAATCGTGGGGCTCTCCCAGTCAGCGTAGTTGATTTGCAGCTGCACAAATTCCATCTCAGGGTGGGCGGTAAGCATGGCATCAAGCTCTTCCGCAGAACAGTGAGCCGATATGCCCACATGGCGCACTTTTCCTTCCGCCTTCTTTTCTTGAGCAAAGGACCACACATCGTACTCGTCAAAACGGGCCGAGCGATTCTGCCCATAGTTATGCAAGAGATAGAAGTCGAAGTACTCAACCCCGGTTCGAGCCAAGGACTGATCAAACTGAGCTCGCACTTTTTCGGCATCCATATCCGCCGCCCAGGGAGCGAGCTTCGTAGCCAACAAATAGCGCTCGCGCGGATACCGAGCCACCAAGGCCTTGCCCACCGCCTCTTCGCTTCCGTCATAACTCCACGCGGTATCGAAATAATTGAATCCTGCCGCCAAAAACGCATCGACCATGGCGCAGGTTTGTTCAATATCAATGACTCCCTCAGTTTTAGGTAGTCGCATGCAGCCAAACCCGAGAAGCCCGATAGATTCGTCAATCCCGGTTGTTGCTCTGCTTTCAGCCATGATTCTCTCCTTGCGTTTTGCTCACCCGTTGCGCGAGCGACCGTTCCCTTCTTATCTCTATTATGACTGAGATTATCCCCCTTGCTAACGCCCACGTTTCACCTCCCGAAATTCGCAAAGCTCCTCTCGTCAGAATGGCATCATGAAGTGAACGGAGCACCCCGCTTCTAAAGAGGAGAAACCCATGAAAATTGCCTTCGTTATGGATGATATGAGCGTTCATTCCAACGGAACATCCGCCACCGCCGAACGCTATGCGCAAGCCCTACGCGACCAAGGTCATGAGGTGCGCTGCGTTGCTTTTGGCGCCACCGGACCCGACGGGTTTGCCGCGCCTGAACACGACATCCCGGTGGTAACTCCTGTGGCCGAGGGCCTCGATTTTCACTTCGCTTCGCCCGATGAGTCGGTCTTTGATGAAGCCTTCGATGGCGTGGACGTCATTCATATCTTTTTACCCTTTGCTCTGGGACAAAAGCCCGAGACTGGGGGCGCGCCCATAAGGTTCCCGTTACGGCCGCTTTCCATCTCCAGCCAGAAAACGTGACCAACAATGCCCACCTGGGAAGCGCACCGCTTATTTGTGATGGCATCTATCATCTGTTCCACGCCTGGCTCTATGGAGACATTCGCCACATCCACTGCCCCAGTGCCATGATTGCCACCCAGCTCAAGAATCACGGCTATGAAGCAAAATTGCACGTGATTTCCAATGGGGTACCCGATGCGTTTCATCCCGCTTCTGCGCCAGCACCCTTGAAAGCTTCAGACGGGCTCATTCATCTGGTTACGGTAGGACGGTTGTCTCCTGAAAAGGATCAAACCACCCTCATTCGAGCCATCGCCCAATGCGCTCATAGCGACGAGATTCAACTCCATATTTGTGGCGAAGGACCCTTACTTCACCACCTCGAGCGCGAAGGAGCTAAGCTCGCCCACGTGCCTATCATTGACTATCTCTCCCAGGAAGATTTGATCGCGCTGCTTCAGCAATGCCCGCTCTACCTCCATGGCTCCACCGCCGACATCGAAGCCATAAGCGTTATCGAAGCCATGGCCTGCGGCTGTGTCCCCATCATCGCCCAAGCCGAAATGAGCGCCCCGGCCCAGTTTGCCCTTTGCCCCGAAAGCCTTTTTGAGGCCGGAGACGTAGAACACGTAGCATCTCTCATTGACTGGTGGATTGACCACCCCGAAGCAATTGAGCAATGGAGTCCTCGCTATGCCGCTGCCGGAGCCGATGATCACGTTGAACAGTGCACCCAACGCTTTACCGCTATGCTAGAAGAAGCCATTGCTGACGATAACGCAGCCTACGGACTCTAGCCCTAAGGATCCCACCTATGAGCACCTCTTCTCCTTCATCTGAACCTTCTCAGTCCTACCAAGAACCGCGCCTCATTGAAGTGCGGGGAGCGCGCGTTCATAACCTCAAGAACATCAATGTGGATGTGCCCCTCCACGAGTTGGTAGGTATTGCCGGTGTCTCAGGGTCGGGGAAAAGTTCGCTCGCGCTCGGCGTCCTCTATGCTGAGGGCAGTCGACGCTACCTCGAAGCTCTCTCTACCTACACCCGGCGCCGCATCGGCCAAACCACGCGCGCGGCCGTAGATGAGGTCTTGCACGTTCCCGCCGCCATTGCCCTGCGCCAACGCCCCGGTGTGCCCGACGTGCACTCCACCTTCGGCACTGCCACCGAACTGCTCAATTATCTTCGCCTGATGTTTTCTCGCTTAGCGAGCCACCAATGTCCCAATGGCCATCACGTGCCCCCTAGTCTCAACGTTGCCGCAGAAAAGCCCCTTACCTGCCCTGAATGTGGTATTCAATTCTATGGCCCGGGCGCGGAAGATTTAGCCTTCAACAGCCGGGGCGCCTGCCCTACCTGCGGGGGAACCGGCATTGTGCGCAAAGTAAACGAGGCCTCGCTTATTGCGGATCCAAACTTAACCCTTGAAGAAGGCGCCGTTGCCTCTTGGCGGCAGTTGATGTGGAAACTCATGCCCCAAGTGGCCAAAGAGATGGGGGTTCGCATTGATGTGCCTTACAAAGATCTAACTCCCGAAGAAAAAGACATTGTGCTCCATGGCCCGGCCGAGAAAAAGCACATCATCTATAACCCCAATTCCACCAATGCGACTGAGCTCGATTTCACCTATTTCAACGCCACCTACACCGTAGAAAACGCTCTCTCAAAAGTAAAAGACGAAAAAGGACTCGCTCGTCTTCGTAAGTTCCTTATTGAAGACACCTGTCCCGACTGTCACGGTACGCGCCTTTCAGCAAAAGCCCGTTCAAGTCTCATTGGGGCTATCAATTTAGCTCAGGCCACTGCCATGACCCTCGATGAGCTGGCCGCCTGGCTCCCCACGGTATCCTCAACACTCCCACCAGAAATGGAGGCCATGGCTGCCGCCATTATTGCCGAGACAGCTGAGCCCATTCAGCGCCTCGATCAACTGGGACTCGGCTATCTCACCCTTGACCGCGCCAGCTCCACCTTATCCAACGGTGAGCGTCAGCGGGTGCAACTGGCTCGAGCCGTACGCAGTCGCACTACCGGTGTGCTCTATGTCTTGGATGAACCCTCCATTGGCTTACATCCTTCGAACGTAGAGGGACTCCTCGGCGTCATGGATGATCTTTTGGCCGACGGCAATTCCGTCGTCTTTGTAGACCACGACGTGCAGGTCTTGCGCCACGCCAACACCATCATTGAAATCGGTCCGGGATCGGGTGCCGACGGTGGTCGCGTCATCGCCCAGGGAACTGTGGCTCAAATTGAGGAAGATCCCGCCTCGCGTATTGGACCGTTTTTGGCTGGAACCCATCCTATTCGCACGCGCAGTCGCGCCCATGAAGGCACCATGTTTGACCATGGCACCATTCATCTTGAGTCCAATCCGCTTCATACAGTCCAAGCTCTAAAAGCTGATATCCCCGTGAATCGCTTAACCGCCGTCACCGGTGTTTCAGGATCCGGCAAAACGACGCTGGTATTGGAGTCTCTCATTCCCGGATTGCAAGCCCTAAGCGCCGGGAACCCCTTGCCGCCGTCCGTTAAATCTTTAGACCCTGCCACTATCAAGCGCGTTGATCTGGTGGACGCCACACCCATCGGCGTAAATGTACGCTCCACCGTAGCCACCTACTCCGGCGTCCTTGATGACCTGCGCAAACTCTACGGGAAAAGCGATGCTGCCAAGGCCCATCATTTGAAAGCCGCGGACTTTTCCTATAACACCGGATCGCTACGCTGTCCCACCTGTGATGGAACGGGCTCCATTTCCCTCGACGTGCAATTCCTTCCAGACGTGGATATTCCCTGCCCCGATTGCCAAGGCTCTCGCTATGCACCAAAAGCCTTCGCCATTCGCCTACCGCTCGAATCAGCCGAGGGTATTGAGGATTTGTCCCTACCCGAACTGCTAGCACTTACGGTGGATCAGTTGCTTGCCTATGGGGACAGCCTACCCAAAGCTTCGCGCAAGTTGCAAACCCTCAAAGACTTAGGGCTGGGTTATATCACCCTAGGCGAGGCCACGCCGGCCTTATCCGGTGGCGAAGCCCAGCGCCTCAAACTGGCCAGCGAAATGCATCGCAGCCAAGCGGGCACCCTCTTTGTGTTCGACGAGCCCACCATTGGACTGCATCCCTTAGATGTAGAAACCCTCCTTCATGTGCTTCAGCGGCTCATTGATCATGGAGCCACGGTGTTGGTGATTGAACACGACCTGGCCATGATTGCCAACGCCGATTATTTGATCGATATGGGTCCTGGTGGTGGGGATGCTGGGGGTAGGATTGTGGGCGAAGGAACGCCCGAAGGATTATGCGCGAATCCCCAAAGCAAAACGGGCCCCTACCTCAAACAAGAAATGAACCTCTAACTGAAAGTGAGCTGAATCCATTCTATGATCACGCCTTTACCCACCTCATCACCTGCCAATGTCTCGCGTCAAGGTGAGGCCAACGTTTGCACTACTTTCGACGGACCTCACCGCTACGATCAGGAATATCTGACCTGCGTGGAAGCACTCCACGGTGATGAGGCGGGACGCCGGCGTGCCTGGAAAGCTATGGAAGCAGGCAGTGCCTGGTATCACGGCGCTCCCGTTGCCTTTGATTTTCTGCCGCGCTGTTATGATGCCAGTGAAGAAGAACGGTTTGCCGCTATCGCCCACACCACCTATGGGATTCTTCGCAAAGTCATGGAGCGCTATCGCACCGATCCTGTCTATGCGGCTCAGTTTCGTTTTGACCCTCGGGTTCGTGAACTCCTGGCGTTGCCCGACCCGCTGCCAGAGCCCTTACCCATGGCGCGATTTGACATGCTCTACCACGACAGTGATGGCAGCTTTGTTTTTTGCGAGTTCAACACCGACTCCTCGAGCGGCATGAACGAAACCAAGGAGGCCTTATATGCCCTAGAGCAAGCCCCCTCATGGCAGCGTTTTACCCAGGCCTATTCTGTTACCAACGACGTGGAGCGTCAGTTTGAAGGGTGGGTTCGGCATTTTACCGCCCTCATGAAGGCCGCCTTGGCGGCTCGTGGCGTCGAGCTTTCTCCAACCGCCCCTCTCCCCAAGCGCCCCCACCTTGGCATTGTGGTTTGTCTTGATAGCCCCCAGCCAGAAATTGGCGAACTCGAAGCCTTTGTTCCCCTTTTTAATAAAGCGGGATTCGCTTGCTCGGTTTTCGATGTACGCGAACTTACCTTTGATGGCGAAACCCTCTGGGGAAACCAGGCGCTGGCAGGTCCCAGTAACGTGGCTCTAGATTGCCTCTGGCGCTTTTGCATTGTGGTAGACCTCTTAGAGCACTGGGATGAGGTCCAGAACTTCATTGCTGCCATCGCTGCCGAAAAAGTACTCATGGCAGGCTCTTTCGCCACCCAAATCGTTCACGACAAGCAACTCTTCGCACTCCTGCGTCAGCCCGCCACCTTGGAATTCCTCACCCCGGAAGAACAAGCGTTTATCACCGCCCACATTCCCTTTACAGCATTTCTTGACGACCCTTCTCTGGACCTAGAAGCAGTGCGCAGTCATCCCGAGCAGTGGGTCCTGAAACCCACCGATTGGTATGCCTCCAAGAATGTCACAGCGGGCAAAGAATGTAGCCTCCCTGCCTGGAATCAACTCATCGATCAATGTCTCACAAACCCCGGACCCTCCCCCTACCTTGTCCAAGAGTTTGTGGCTCCCGAGGTCACTCCCGCCATTCCTCTCTACGGAAACCCTGAAGATTTCACCGCCTCTCCTCAGCCCTTCGGAAACCTTTTGGGGCTCTTCTCCCATTGCGGCGATTTCGGCGGCACCTACTTACGCCAAGGGCCCGAGCAAGTAATTGGCTCTGCCCGAGCAGGCTTGGTAACTCCCGTCCTTTGGGTTGAACCGAAGGCCTAAGGCCCACACTCAAACCGTTTCGCACCCTGTCTTGAGTGTGCGCGGACAGTCCAATCTCTTCCTCTGCAGCGGGTCGAAAACGCCCATTCCCTTCCTTCTGCACGCTTCCGCATCCCTTTCCAAGGCCGGTTTCCCTCCAACCAAATACTCTTTTCTCCTCCACTCTCACCCCTTCGCTGAACTGGGGTTTTAACAAGTTTACCCTCCGAGGGTAATAGCCTTTATAGGGCTTCGGGTCCATAGTAGATGCCAGATTCTGACACCGAAATCTAAGGGAAGGGAGAAGGGGAATGTCAGAGAACAAACTGGATCCGACGACCGAGTCATCTCAGTCGCCCGATCCCATCCAGTCAGCTGCCGCTGACCCGGGCGCCGCTGCCCCCGGTGGCACTGAGCCAGGTACGCCGCAAGCAAAGCGGAAGTCCAAGAAGCGCTGGACCATTGTGGGTGTTGTGGTAGCCATCGTGGTGGTGGCCGGCGCAGGCTTTTGGGTATGGCACGAGCAGCCGAGTTTCTGTAACGCGATTTGCCACAGCCCCATGGACTACTACGTAGAAACCTACACCTCTGGGGATCCGCACTTGGGCATCACGGCTCACGCCAACGATGATGTCACGTGCCTCAAGTGTCACGACGCCGAGCTCACTACTCAGATTTCTGAGGTTATGGCTTGGGTGTCGGATAACTACCCCATGACCGATGACGGCACCATGCTGGCCACCGGCAAGGAATTTGCCACTGAGCAGTTCTGCGCCAAGAGCGGCTGCCATCACGAGCTGGGCGACAGCTACCAGGAAATCACCGAAAACCTCTGGGGCTTTGCAGGCAACGACGCCAAGTACAACCCCCATTCCAGCCATCAGGACCTGGCTTTAGAGTGTGGCGATTGCCACGGCATCCACGAAGCCAATGTGCTGGTCTGCAACGAGTGTCACAACTTAACCTTACCGGAAGGATGGGAGGCCCCCAATGAGCAGTAATGGATTCTCCCGCCGCAGCTTCCTTCAGGGAGCCGGCCTCATGGCATTGAGCGGCTTGGCTGCAGGCACGTTGAGCGGATGTGGCAAAGGCTATGCCGCCGAAGCGCCGGTTAAAGAGCGTCGCGGGGATTTTGGCGCGCCCTCTTGGTTGGGCGAGCCCCCTGAGGTTTTAGAGTCCGATATCACCGAGACCCTCGAAACCGAAGTACTGGTTGTAGGTATTGGTACCGGCGGTATCCCGGCCATGATTTCTGCGGCTGAGCATGGCGCTAAGGTTATGGGTATTGATCGTCAGGGCACGCCCAAGAACGTGCGTGAAGATATTGGCGCTATCGATTCTCACCTCCAAGTGGCTTCGTTCGATGAGTTCCCTGAGTTCCGCATCGATAAGAAGGAAGCCATCGAGGATATCGTGCGCTATGCCAATGGCTTTGTAGACTATGACCTGGTAAAACTTTGGGCCAATGAGTCCGGCGCCATGATCGACTGGCTTACTGAAATCATTGAGCGCGACGGCAAACTAGTTATGGAATTTGAAGGCGGCGTTGGTGACACCAGCGATCCTGGTCGCGACAAAGCCTATGCCACGGGCCACAGCCCGCAATTAACCGATGCAGGCAAAGCCGATGAAGAGTGGGGCTTTGCGGAGTCCATTCTGGCCTACGCTGCCGA
>CAJUNI010000004.1:21042-22711 GCA_910587945.1 uncultured Parvibacter sp. | reverse complement strand
GCCACCATGGATCCCTTAGGCGCAGCCGTAACCTTCAATCGTGCCTGCGTTAAGCCTGATCAGACGGCAGGTGATGGGGTTCTCGGTCGTTGGTTCTGGTTTGGTGAGCAGCCCTTCTTGAAGCTTAATCTCAAAGGTGAGCGTTTCTGTAACGAGTCTGGCCCCTACGACTACATGCTGCACTCCACCATCATGCAGCCCCATCAAACCTACGTGGACATCTGGGATGCAAACCATGCGGTACAGGCGGAAGCCTTCGACGAAGTGGGCTGCTGCCGCTTGTTCCCCTTCCCCAATGGGGCGAAGAACAACATCCCTATGCAGGTAGTGGACGGCATGATCGAAAAGCTCATCGAAGATGGCTACGTGCAAAAAGCCGACACCATGGAAGAACTGGCAGAAAAGCTGAATCTGCCTGTGGAGACCACCGTTGCTTCTTGGACCCATTACAACGAGATGGCAGCTAACGGCGAGGACACCGATTACTTCAAAGAGAAGCATCGTCTGCTGCCCTTGAACACGCCTCCCTACTATGGTGTACGTACCGGCGCTTGGTTCTTAGCCACACTCGACGGTGTCACCATCGACACCAACATGCACCCTTGTGACGAGAATGGCGATGCCATTGAAGGCCTCTATCTGACCGGCAATGACTCGGGCGGCTTCTTCAGCGTAAGCTATCCCAATCTCATGACGGGTCTGGCCTGCGGACGCACCATGACCTTCGGCCGTCGCGCCGGCATGTTGGCAGCCACCGGTCAAGCCTAAATCCTGAGCGGACAAACTGCATCATTACCTGTTCTGCTTATCACGAAAGGAGAAGCGCCCTGCCAAAGCGGTTGCTGCAAACGTTTTTTCAGTAACCGCTTTAACCCTCCTCGCTTATACGCATCTCCCTTTCCAACAACGAGCCTCCGTTTAAGGAGGCTCGTTGTTCTATGAGCCCCCTTACAACATTCCTGCTTTACAATAAACCAATGGATAGGCTACTAACCGAAGCCCCTGTCTAGGGAAGGAGAGCTCATGAGCGCCGCCACCTCAGCGTCCACCCCTCCCCTTCCTCATCAAACACTCCTTGGTACCATCGCCTTGGTTCTAATCTTGGCTTCCACGGGACTTATGAACGTGGCCGTCTTTCCGCTGTTTGATGCCATCTTTATGTTTGCCCGCGATATCTCGGTCACGGTGAGCGCCTTTGGCTTTGTGGCTGCCGGAGCCGTATTCTGGCGCAAGCCCCAGTGGCTTCCTCCCCAGCGGTTCCGCCTGATAGTTTTTGGCAGTCTTATCCTAGGCGGAATACTCCTGGTAGGAGGACTCGGGCTCGCATCCCCCGCGCTCCTCGTTGGTGGCTCGGCACTGTTCTCCTTAGGTCGAGCTCTCGCCACCTTAACCGTCGGCCTTATGATCGCAACGCTGCCTACCCAGCAGGCCGCCGGTAGTATTTGTATCGGCTGCCTCGCCCAGTTTATTATTGGCGGGCTTTCCCCCAGCTTAGTCATGCTCTCAGT
The DNA here is from genome assembly GCA_910587945.1 of uncultured Parvibacter sp. Taxonomy (GTDB): domain Bacteria; phylum Actinomycetota; class Coriobacteriia; order Coriobacteriales; family Eggerthellaceae; genus CAJUNI01. The sequence goes on along the minus strand of CAJUNI010000004.1, from coordinate 21,203 downwards.
GGGGCTCTACATTCTCTTCCCCCTTATTGCCACTACTATCGCGTTCCCTTCCAGCATACCGGTGCTCAAAGAATCAGCCATTGCTGCCCCCTCCCATGATTGGGCTATTATTCGCCCGAACTCATTTCTGGCCCCCTTTTCCGCCCTCTTTATTTGCCTGT
>CAJUNI010000004.1:10721-21001 GCA_910587945.1 uncultured Parvibacter sp. | reverse complement strand
CTTCGGATTTTCTCTGCGCTTTGAAGAAGTGGCTGGCACACCACGCTCCTCGATGCTTTCTGCCCTGCCTGCGCTGCTTGGCTGCATCTATGTCATTGGTTTTCATCGGCGCTTCCCTGCCGATTTAAGCGTGCAGGTCTCAGGGCTCATTGTGGTAGCAGGATTACTGCTCGCTTCCACAGGAGAAGTAGCCTATGCACGAGGGGCGGTAACCTTGCTCAATGCCGGCAATGCTCTTTTTGATCTCACATCAATTCTTGCACTCATAGCCATTGCTGCCCGTAATCTCTATGGTGCTGCTACCGTTATCGGCTGGGGGTTTGGGGTGTCTTCTTTAGGAAGTCTGGTAGGAGCGGCCCTCGGCATGATCACCAATGCCTCAGCCAAAGCTGATGGCGCGTTAAGTTTTCTCATTGCGGCCGTACTCTTGCTTTTGTTTACTGCCTATCTGGTTATAGGTATGAAGCATTTCTCATTTAAGGAAGTTATTGATGGCGTAGAGTCCCTCGATCCGGAAGCAGTAGTGACAAGCCCTCAAGATCAATTTAATGAACGCTGCAATGGCATCGCCCAAACCTATGGGTTAACCCCTCGAGAAACCGAAATCTTTGCCATGCTCGCCCGCGGTCGCAACAGTGAATACATCCAAGAAACGCTGGTGGTTTCACGCAATACCGTAAAGGCTCACGTCAAGCACATCTATGCCAAGCTTGATATTCACTCCCATCAAGAACTCATTGACCTAGTTGATAGTCCCTCAACCACTACAATCGCCTAAAGTGTGAACTCCCGTTTCTTCTGTTATCTCAAGGAGTTGCCATGGCTGTGCGCATCATCGCCGATTCTGGCTCTGACATGGAATTAGACTACGCTCTTGAGCAGGGTGTGACTATCGTTCCCCTGAAGGTTACTTTCGATGACACGGAATATGCTCAAGATATCGATATCTCCCGTACCGAATTCTACGAGCGCCTCATTGAATGCGACACCATTCCTACCACAAGCCAAATTGCGCCAGGCGAATTTCAAGTGCTCTTCGAAGAAGCCCTAGCTTCTGGCGATGAAGTAGTATGCATCTGTCTGTCCGGCAAGCTTTCGGGTACCTATAACAGCGCCTGCATTGCCGCCGCCTCCTACCCGCATCGCGTCTATGTGGTTGATAGCAAAAATGCCACCATTGGCGAGCGTGTCTTAGTGGAGCGCGCTATTACTCTTCGAGATGAAGGCCTTACCGCTCAAGAAATCGCCCGCCAGCTAGAACAAGAGCGCGAAGAAGTGCGTCTCGTAGCGCTGCTGGACACCCTTGAGTATCTCAAAAAAGGCGGTCGTATTTCTGCCGCTACGGCCCTAGCGGGCAACCTGCTTTCTATTAAGCCGGTGGTTACCGTTGAAGATGGCGAAGTGGTTATGGCGGGTAAGGCGCGAGGATCTAAGCAAGGCAACAATCTTTTGCGCAAGATGGTCGAAGAGAAGGGCGTGGATTTCTCCCGCCCTGTGCAAATTGGCTACACCGGTCTTGATAACTCAACACTACGCAAGTATGTAGCCGACAGCGCTGAGCTCTATGAAAGCACCCGGCCTGAACTACCCATCAGCCTAGTGGGCAGCGTTATTGGCACCCATGTGGGTCCAGGCGCGATTGCTGTGGCCTTCTTCCAGAAAGATTAAGCGCTCTTTCATCGTGGTAGCACGCGGGCTACTGCAGCCATAGCCCTCCGTCTCACAGTGTTGCTACCTCTGCGGAGTACGCACTTTTACGAGCTTGCCCTACCACTGCTCAAGAGGATAGACCTTCTCTAGGGCGACGTCTGTTTGCGTAACCTTGAAATCGGCTTGCCAGAGCTCTACCCCTTGGGCTCGTACCTCGTCGACCGTAGCTAATACCTCATCATAGGTAGTGCCCTCGTAAAAGCGAAAGCCAAAATTATCGTAGTAAAGACAATAGAGCACGACAGCCCGTTCATGATCTTTGAGCGCCTCCGCCAAGGAACGCAAATGCTTCAAAGAGCGATCCGTGGAAGAGAACGGAGCCTGAGGCAACCGCAAAACCCAAGGCGGAATACGGGTCTGCATTTGCACCAAGGGAGTTTTCACCTCTATATAGGTGGTGTCATCTACCAAGAAATCGAGTCGTGAATCCCCAAGAGTCACTTCCCGGGCCACCGCTGCAGGACGCCCAGCCACCGCGGCCAGCGCACCCTCTTTCAAGAAATACTCCACATAGCGATTGGAGGCCGTCTGATTGATGCCGATCCAAGGATGATCTTCGTCTTCGGGGCGGGCGAGCGAATAGGCTTCAACGGTTTGAGAAAACTTGCGCTTGGGATTCGAGCTAGTGGATATCAATGCCGGGCGGCCCGCAAGATCCAAGCCACCAATGCGCGATACCGCTGGACAATGACAACGTACTACGGCACATCCCGCCTGTTCAGCTTGTCGACGGCTTTGCTCTAGGTTAGCGCTACCCAATGCCAGAGACTCTCTTAGGTAAGGAGCGCTTTCTGGGCTGAAGGAAGCCCAAGGGGTATCGGCAGAAGGGGCGAACGCCACATCCATGATGAACCGATTCGGCCGGCCAAGAATAAGGCCTTCCTGGAGCGGTTCTGCAAATTGATAGGGTGCTACCGCCGGGCTTTCGAGAGGCTGATTAGATAAAGCCGACGTCATGACTTGTTACCTCGCTTCGATACATCCGTTAGGTGGCACCAAAGCCCAGTATGATGCTTCCCGCACCCCAGCCCTCGACGAGCTCGCCATTGTTGACAAGCTAAAACAACTCGCTCCCCGCCACGTAACAAACCACCGGATGCACCCCTGTGACCCCTTGAGTCTCCTAGGCTTTTTGATGAACTACTTCCGATGAAGCAAAGAGGCACTCTAATGGCTGATAGACCTGACTTATTTCAAAGCACGGTAGTCCAAGAAATCCGCGATGACGCTACCTGGAAGGCCCTCGTGAACGAGGTTCCCGGTCCCGTATTGGTGGAGTTTTTCGTGACCTGGTGTCCCCACTGCCAGCGCGAGGCTCCCATCTTAGATGAACTGGCGCCGCGCCTTCGTGCCCAAGGTATCGAGGTCTACCATGCTAATGCTGAAGTGATGTATAACAAAGGTCCCGTGTACCAACTTGAGGAAACACCCTCGTTCATTTTGGTGAAGAACGGTCAGCTCGTGGCCAAGCATGAAGGCTTCTTGGAACCAGCCCAGCTTGAGGCCTTCGCCCAGGGCACCTTAGGTGAAGTAACCTATCTTCCCGGACTCGAATACTCCAGTCGTCTTTTTGACTAACACCACTCAGCCAACGCCACCGACAGCCCTCTCAATATTCGCTCTCATTGACGCTCGCTTGAGATTGAACCGCTATGATTAGCCCTACACCAATCAACGGCTTGGCGAGAGGACATCTGCGTGCGCGTCATAACATTAGAAGGACCCGAAAACGTTCGTGATGTGGGAGGCACTCCCCTGTTGAATGGTCGCCAGGTAAAGCCAGGTCTCATCTACCGCGGCAGTGATTTAGCTCGATTGACCGACGCCGACAAGACACTCCTCTTCTCCACCCTCGGTATCCAGATCATCATCGACTTGCGCTGCGGTTGGGAACGGGAAGATAAACCCACTCCCCATATCGCTGGCGTTCGTAACTATGTGGTGCCCTTTTATGACGAAGCCATCGTAGGCATTGACTATCACGAACCTTCCCAAGCCCCCTATGCCACCACGGAAGTCGTCGGGCGGGATGTAGCTTGCAATCCCACCAACTTCTACAGCTCGTGCGCGCACCCCTTAACGGTTGGGCAGATGCGCCAAGGCTTGAATATCCTCTTCGGTGCGGTAGCCCGGGGGATCCCCATCTATCAGCATTGCAGCGGCGGTAAAGACCGAACCGGCCTCATGACATTCTTAGCGCTCCACATTCTTGGCGCCGATCCTGAGGCTATCCTTGAAGACTATCTTTACACCAATGTATCGCGCGACGCCCATGACGATGAAATGTTTGCTCGCTTCTTAAAACTCGCTCAAGGCGATGCCGTTTTGGCCCGCAAAATTACCGACGAGCACCGGGCGCGATCCGAAAATCTTGAGGCCTTTACCCAGGCTATTGAAGCGACCTATGGCTCTCTCGATGAGTTTATTACCCGGGAGTTGAATTTCAATGAAGACCGGCGCGCTTCATTGCAGCGCCTCTGCACCACTGAAGCCTAGCAGAAAGACTTTGCACGCCACGTACGTCACCACTGCAAACTCTAGGTATCGTTTAGGCTTAGAAACACGACTCCGCCAGCGACGCAAGAAAATCCTGGGATAGATAGACGGGCAATTTCTGCTGGGTTTTAGCCACGGTATGCCCTGCATGTTCTTTATAGCGAATGAGGTTCTTGCAACACCAGGTTACGGCACGCAACGCCGTTAAGCGCCGCCAGGGCAACAGTCGCGCCTCAAAGTCTTGGAGATCTACCTCCCCTGCCACCTGCTGTTTATAGGCATCCAAGAACTGCGCCTCTTCTTCAGGGGTAAAGAAATGGTCACTATCCCAAAACGATACTGCGGGCGAAATAAAGAACGCCACATCCTGCACCACATCCCCCAAAAGCGGACGCTCCCAATCCACAAAATAGCCTGCCGGATAGGAAGGGGCACTAGACGGGAGCAAGAAATGGGACGGCAAGGGTTCGGTGTTGACGATGCGCCGCTCTCGCAAACCCGGCCGTAGCCCATCAATCGCTTCTTGGGTTCGCTTGAAGAAGATCTCAACCCATTGGATTATCCCCTCATCGGCGTAGGCGGAAGCTCGATAGAGCGCAAAGCGTTGCTGGCATTCGCCAAAAAGCTCTTTCATGGGGTCGGCTACCTCATGAAGGGTTTGTACCCCGGAAGGATCCACCTTGTGGATGGCGGCCATAATGGCAGCCGCGCGCTCTAAATCTCCGGGTTGTAAGGCATCGTAATTGAGTGGATCGCCAGGACAAAAGCTTTCCACCAACACCCCTTCACCAAGACTTGTGGGACTGTAATCCACAAAGAGAGGCTTCGGGGTACATCCACTGGGCTCTACCGCCACCAGCGCGTTGTATTCATAGAGCACCTGGTTATCATGGAATGGTTGAGGAAGCACATTTACGCGTAGTACCCAGGACGAACCTTCGGGAGTCGTGAAGACAAAGTTCACATTATGCTCTCCGGCTCCCAAACGCTTCGGTTCAAGAACGGCGGACCCGTCAACTCCTAAACGCTCGCGCAATGACGTTTGCGAAGCCAGATAAGCCGCCGCTTCTTCCACTTGCACCGATGCTCCCATGGCTATTCCCTTTCTGCATCTGCCCATGACATCCCTATCATAGCGATAAAAAACCTGAGCCCCCGTTCTGGGGGCTCAGGAGTTCATTTTTGAGCTACTGTCACGGAGCAGTAAGTACAGGCGCGCTCCGAGACTCAATAGCTAGCGGCGATGACGCGGGCGATGCGTGGCCCACTTCCGCAGGCGCCGCAATTGCTGCATCGCCACTACCATGCAGCCAAACGCAGCTACCGCTACCAGCGACCAGAATGCCACCGTGGACTGATCCCCTGTATTGGGAATAGTCTCTCCCGTCGGCTCCGGCGTAGACCCGGAAGGAACCGGCGTGGGGGTTTCGGGAGTTGGCGGTTCCACGTAGCTGTTCGTAAAGACTACATCGGTGGCGGCAGCGGGCTCGATAACACGCACACTGGCGCGCAAGCTGCCATCGGCGTCCTCCGATTCGCTTACCAACACTTCAAGCACATAGGTGGTTTCGTCATAGACAATGTGCTCTTTCCCGTCATTGAGTTCTGTGATGGCGTAGGTGTAGAGACCCGGACGATCGAAGGGAATAGCGCCAAAGTAGAACTCTTCCCCAAAGTAGTTTGTAGCCAGTGCCCGCAGCCCTGCTTCGTCATTCAGGGCGTTGCCTGGCATGGGCATCGATGCGGCATCCAGCTCAACCCAATCCTCGGTAAAGATCACCTTGTTAGGCTTAGTAGAGGCGCCTTGATCTTCATCCTCCGCTTCCCCATCCGGAGTAACGGACTCCTCATCGCCATCGGGGGTAGATCCCGAAACAGGGCCATTTGCTGGCGGTGTCTCTTGATCGTCTCCGTCAGTACCGGGAACCGTTTCAGGTTCCGGAGTCTCTTCTTCTAACGCCGTATCCGCGTCCGGCTGCTCCTCACCAGGTTCGGTCTGCGGCTCTACCATCGCCGCCTCACTCACATCCTCAGACCCTTCGGTCGGCGATTGATCAGTACCCGGAACCGGAGATGCTTCAGTGGGAGTTCCCGTGGCAGACTCAGGATCAACGGGCACGGCAGGAGTTACCTCTGCCGATGAGTCAGGCACCGTAGCCCTTTCTGACTCATTATCAGCGGCAGCAGCCGCCTCCATTGCCGCCGTATCAATTTCGGCTACCTGGGCACCCAGCGGTTTCAGCTGGAACGTGAATTCGCGATTGGTCAGCGGACGCCCGTTCAGAATCTTCTTACCTTGGAAGGTAGCGGACACAATACCCGGCTGATAGTGGTTTTCGAACTGAGGCGAACTACCGTCATAAGGTTGACCATCTTTGGTGAGCGTAACCTGGGTAGTGAAGAAGCCGTACTCATCGCGCTCGGCCACCACGGTGACTTCATAGGTGGAAGCATCGTAGATCATGTCCGACAACGGATTGCGCGGATCCTCCAGCAACTCATAGCAATAGGTGCCCGGCTGGGTGTAGACCAGGCCGTCCATCACTGAGACCGTGCCATCCTCATCGTTGGTTACGCGGAGCGGCTCTTTCAAAGGATCGCCCGCAGGATTATCCGGCATCGGGTAGAGCATGAACCCGAACTGACCCGCTTCAAGCTCATAAGGATCTAACTCCGCCGGGGTGGTGACCACTTTTTGAGCCGTCAAGTAAGCCGGCGCTTCCATGTTGTCAGGCTGGCCCTTGCGATTCACAAACACATAGTGGGAGTTCACACCCAGAGAAAGGCTACCTGACACTGCTCCCTCTACCGGCTCAATGAGGGTCCAGTTTTGCAACTGATCTTCTGTGAGCTCTTCAGTAATGGTATAGCCACAGTCCGTGGGAAGACCAATGATTTGCGCAATCTGACCACCCTTGATGGTGAGGAAGCCTTCGCCTTCAATACCATTTTCGGCCGCCTCAAACGTGACTTCCGTTTGTCCATCGGCCACTAGCTGGTCATCGGCCATGGTATAGACCTCGACGCGATAGGTGCCCACCACCGGGTTATTGGCAGTTTCGCCTACCTCAGGGGCCGTCCAAGCCTGAACCTTAAAGGTGAAGTCTTCATTGGCCTCTTCTTCAGTCAGATGACCTTGGAGTTGCTTTTCCACCGTAAGGTTTGTGTAGTTAGTAAAGACGCGAGTGGTGGTCGTGCTCACGCGAGTAGCTACCAAGTTGCCCGTCTGGTCATTGCGGGCCACTTCAAAGATAGAGGTAGCCGTATGGGTGTCGTAATTCACCCCTTGATAGTACCAGCGCTCGACGCCATCTACCGTAATCTTGTGAGCTCCCGGCAGACCCTCCCCTTCGAAGGTTCCGTCTACTGTCGGCTGCTTTTCCCGTACATGGATGGCGTAGGTGCCTTCCCGAGTAAAGACCACAGGGTCAAATTGAAGGGTGCCGTCGGTGGTGTTCTGGATTTCCGATTTCTCCGGCAAACGCACGCCGTCAGCGGGAGAGCCATTTTGGGGCTCAGCGGAAATCACGAAGGTGTGAGGGTTCATCACCTCGGTGGCCGTGCCCACAAATTGCTTTCGCAGGGAAAGAATCTGCATCGTTTGGCCTTCATATTCGTTGACGAATTCCACATTGAAGCTGCCATCTGCCTCTGGCGCTACCGCCGTCCACGCAGCCTCAGGGCTCATACGCTGCTGCACCTGAGTAACTGATGCCTGCAACGCACCCATGTGATTGTCCGTTACCGCGACCGTCAAAAGGAACTGACGAGGATCGAAGTTCACGGCGGAGTTGTCGGGTAAGTTCGGGGTTTCCGTTTCGTCCACCAAGAAGTAGTACTGGCCTACCTCGGTGAATCGAGCCCAGGATGCACTCAGTAAGCCAATAGAGCCGCGAGAGATCTCCGGATCCGTGCTGCCTGTTACCGCAACACCTTCACCATTGGTTACTCGTTGGGTCATACCATTCTCAATGGGTTTACCTGTGGCGTCGGTTTGGGTGATCTCAAAGCCAAAGACACCGGCGGTCAGCGGATGGTTCAAGAAACTCTTGTGGCCCTCATAGTTCACACCAATAGACTGAGGTGCATAGGTGTTTACCCAGGTAGATACCGGGTTACTTGAAACTTCATTGCCTTGGGAGTCCGTCACCTTGTAGCTCAAGCTACCAAAGCCATCATCGGCAACCGACACCAAAATCACCCGAGGCGTGGTGTCGTGGGTAACACCATTAATGCCGGAACCAGCTTCGGTGATGGTATAGCGATAGGTATTACCAGCATCGTCATCCGTGAAGGCAATGGCACCAAAATCCAAGGGAGCCGAGGTGCCTTCGGTGGGCGTAATGGTAAGCGTGTTGTCTGCTGCGAGCTTATCAGGCATCGGAATAGCGGTGGCATTTCCCGATACTAATTCGCCAGAAACGTGGAACGTAAAGCTATCGGCTGCCACGCCCGTTGCCGCATCAGCTCCTTGGAACGGACGACCAGTAATGGTCTTCACACCCGTGAGAGGCATGGCGGTAGTAGACCGATAGATATTCTCGTAATTCTCGCCCGTCTCCAGATTGAAGGGCATCGCGCCAAGCACAGAAGCATGGATGATGGTGCCCGCATCTCCTGCGGGATCAGTTACCTCATCAAGGTGAGCATAGACGTAGAAGACCTTAGGTGTGGGATCATAGATGATGCCCTTGTAGTACCAACGCTCAGGGGTGGCCGGATCGTTGTCATGGTCAATCTTGGTAGCAGCCGCATAGGTTTTGCCCTCTTCGGTGCCTCCGGGCAAACCAGTACCGTCATAGAGCTTCGTGTCAGTAGGCTGGTTCTCTAGTACTTGGTACTTGTAGATCACACCACGCAAGTTGGTGCTGGGATCGTCGCTGGTCAGAGGCAGCGAGTCATCGAAGTGAGCCTCACCAAAGGTCACCAGACCACCTTCACCATTGGTAGCTTCCACCACCGGCATAAAGCGATAGCCCGGTTCATTGTTACCCGGCATAGGCTGTTTAGCATCTCGGGTATCCCAACCGGGTATGGTCACACCTTCCACGGTGTTGCCAATACGCTCCTCAATCCAGGCAATCTTTTCTTCCGCAGAAAGCGGAGAGGTATCCTTCAGCGCGTCGTAGGTAGTGTCTAGCACCACAGGATGGGAGCCCAGAGCAGACAGGGTAAAGCCAAACTGTCCGGCTGCCAGGGAATGACCCGTAAGCACCTTTCGACCCTGGAACGTACGGGCCACATCGTTGGTGTTATAGACATTGCGGAAGGTCAGCGACGGATCGCCATCCTCCGGGGTCCAATAGGGCGTGTAGGTACCGGTATCTCCATCGCGCCGTTCGATAGACGTGGCCTCCGCCACTAAGAAATTGTTCTGAACGCGTACGGTTACGCGCAAGCGATAGATCGTGTTTTCGTAGGTAATACCCGCAATAGAGGATCCACCGGTGGGCCGCTGTTCACGGAAGATATAGGTGTAGGTACCCGGTTGGGTATAGGTGATAACTGTATCAGGATCCGCCGTTCCAGCCGTGGTTTCCCCAATGAAGAGGAGCGGATCATCACTGCGATAGGCTACGGGGTCGGTGCCCGGAACCTCAGTACCAGTAATGTTCGGACCGATGGTGCGCGTATAGGTAGAACCATCCGCCGAGGTGTATTTACCTTGAGGCATGGGGGTGTTTGCCACGCCGCCTTCGCTTTGACCACCGGCGGTCATGATAAAGGTGAAGGTGTCGGTGGGATCAAACTCACGACCCTGGAGTTCCTTGTAAATGGGAAGAGTCCGATTCACCTCAGCCGTCTTCGTGAAGCGATTCACATAATCAGCCCGCTGAACCACACTACGCGTCGTAGTTCCCACGATAGAACGGGCTTCATCATCAATGGTACCCACACCATTTAAGCGCAAATACTCGAAGAAACCATCGGGATCGGGCTGACCAAGCACGTCTGACATACCCGCATCAACGCCCGTAACGTCAGTACCTTCTACCACCGTGTAGGTGATACCGGCGGGCAGGTCACGGAACCGAAGTCCTTGGCCGTTTTTCAGGGTAAAGGTGGCTGTGCCA
>CAJUNI010000004.1:5874-10621 GCA_910587945.1 uncultured Parvibacter sp. | reverse complement strand
CAGGTCACGGAACCGAAGTCCTTGGCCGTTTTTCAGGGTAAAGGTGGCTGTGCCATTGCCATCCAAAGTAAGGATTTGGGTTGCCACTTGCCCGGCATCGTTTTTGGTTTCGACCCAGTCGCCATCCACGTAGCTGTAGCTGGTGGCTTCTACCGTCTTATTAGCAAGACCCGTAAAGGTAATGGTGTAGTGGAAATCAGGTTCGTTGTTGTAGCTCAGCGCATTGCCGTTCGCATCGCGAGTACGCTCTACGATCTTAGTTACTTGTAGCGCAGTATCTGTTACCCGCACGCGACCATTGTTGCCTTGGTAGACGACGAAGTGCTCATCATCCACATTAGCTTTGGAGTAGGTGGGCACAAAGTTGTAATCAGCCGTAGCCGTTGCCCCACCATTGGCTACGGACTTAGCCGTAGAGAACGCGTTCAAACGTCCGAGGCGAACACCGCCCCGCTTGGTAGCCATGACGCGACCCGAAGCGGGTTGGTCGTCATATTCAGCCACCGCAGAATTGGTGTAATAGCCCGAAGGAAGCTTATCAATATAGGTCACGGCGCGAGCTACATCGCCATCAAGCTCGGCACCAGTTCGCGCAACTACATACTCCAAATAGCCATAGCCGGAACGCGAAGAGGCTTGCGGACCATAGAAGTCGATCACTAAATAATAGGTGCTATTAGGATCAAGGCTTGCCGCAGTCACCGGCGTGCCCGTGATAGCACCTCCTTGACCGATAACGCCCTCAGTGCCCGCGGTATAAATCACACGATTCTTCTGGAAGTAGTAATAGCGATTAGATTCATCGGGTGAGAACTCTACCGCAGCGTCGCCAACGGTGTAGTTTCCAATACCTGCTCCGACTTCATCACCATGGGTTCCGTGGTACACGTTGGCATAAAACTCCACCACTTGATTGCCGCTGTCATCAATGGCGCTATGGTTTTTACGATAGTCGCGATTCACTTTGGAAAGATCAACGGCACCGGTAGTGTCTTTGATGGCATCAGCCACACCTACGGTATAGAACAAACGCAAGGGCACCACCGTTGAAGCATTGGTGGTGTAGCTCCGCACCGTCTGATGACCATTGGCATCCCGCTCAGCATTAAGATCGATAGTTTCCTTGCGCAGCGGTAGCGCTTCTTCGGGGAAGATTACCGTCACCGTTTGCGCACCCACATCAGGAATGCCCGGTTGAGTGGCAGAAGAGGAGGTCCCCGGATTTGCCGGAGTGGAAACCGTGATCGTAATGTCGCTCAGCTTGAACGTGGTGGGATTGATGTATTCCGGGTTGGTGATGGTGGCATCATTGCCACTCGCATCGGTCACGGTGTAGCTGCCATCAGCATTCTTTCGCACCGGATAATCTACGTTGAAGAGACGCAGGGTTTTGATGGCCTTGACCTCCATATACTCCCCAACGGGGTCGGTATATTGAATACCGCCGGCGCCGCCGGTACCACCACTGGAAACAGGGTGGAAAGCAATGCCGCCCAATTGGGAATAGACATCGTCAAAAATATCGTCCAAGGTACCCGGGCTTGAGACGTAGAACCGGTCGATGTAATTCAGATTATCCAACGAAGCGGGATCATAGGTTGAAGGGTGGTTATAGCGCCAGTAGCCCTGAAGAACAGTATGGTCTACCCACTCCCCATTTAGCTTCCAAGAGGACGTGGGGGTTTGCCCTGCCTTGTATTGCGTCCAGAGTTGATAGGCCGCTCGAGCCTGATTGTAAGCGCCACCTGCATCGGGTGCTCCCGATGGTGCCGTAGCGTTGGCCGTGAAATAGTTTGCCGGATCCATGGTGCTATAGAGCTGCTCGAGCTCGTTGCGACCAAGGCCACTAATGTTTTAACCAATGGAGTAGCCGCGCATGGTGGTCTTATAGTGATCCTCGACAATCATTTTCTGACGAGCAGCCCCCAGCAGTACCGCAAAAGTACGGGGTCCAATAGCGCCATTGTAGTTAAGGGAGTTCGAAGAGGCGCTGGCATAGAAGGGGTTCCAATTAGGACCGGTATAGTAGTTCCCTCCATAACGAGGAACTTCATAGCTATCGGTATTGCCGCCATAGGGCTCCCACCAGTTGGGGCCGCCGGAGGTGGCGCCCCCTACCCCATTCGCGGTCACAATATTAGTGCCACCGTCGGTCAGTACAATCAGTGCAGGAATACGGTTTTGCGTATTGCCTTGCTCGTCTTCGTAGGTGGTTATCGGCTCATTGGCCAACACATTGGTGCCTTGATAAATGGCTCCCTGCAAATAGGTTGAGTCCGCATAAAAGTAGGGCTGAGTCCGGGTGATAGCGCCAGAACGCTCCCCCGTAGCACGAGAAAAAAGCCGGTTGTAGTATTTATTGCCCCAAGACTGCTGCAACCGTAAAAAGTCCGAAGCACCTTGATTACCCGGTCGATAGTGATCAAGCGGCATCGCCACATAAGAGCCACCACCATAGGTAACCACCGCTACCCGGTTTTGATCATTCATATCCATGAGCTGTTTGATAAAGGTATTGGCAGAGTTAGTTAACTCGGTAATAGGGGCGCCCGTGGCTGCAGTGCCCTGGCCCGTTTGGCTCATAGAGGTAGACACGTCCAACAACAGAACCACATCTAAGGGTACCGAAGCCTGGCCATTGACCACGCGGGTTGAGCCTAAGGCTGAATAGACGGTCATAAAGTCGGAATCATTCGTGATGGTTTTACCATCCAAGTTGATTGACGCATCGGAATAGACCGATTTGTCTGACCAAACGCGACCGGTATATCGCCCACCGTCAGAGGTTTGACCCAACAAGTTGGTATAGGCCATAGCCGTGGATGCGTCTGCTACCCGCAAGGCGCCGCCTTGGGTGACCGCCCGGCCTTCCTCCTGGGCAGTAGGGGCTGCCGCTTGAATGGGATCCTCTCCCGCCTTCAGGGTGAGCGGCATACCTGTTGCGGCAGCGAACGCCGTAGGCACTGCCACGAGCGCCACCATCACAGCCGCAAGTATTTTACCTGCCATAGCTTTCTTCGTCGTCGTCACGCTACGTCGAGCTTGAGCAGCGAAAGACCTTTTTCGTGGAGCCATACAACCTCCGAAACTATCGTTTTACACCGACCCGTTACAGGGCACAGTTCTTCCCTTAACAATAATTTCATCATTGTAACGATAATATTTCGAAAATGAGGGTGAATCATCCGTTTAACGTCCCATTATTAGGACATCCCTCGAAACGAAGCGCTCAATAACTCGACTCTGAACTGGGGCGTTTTTCAAAAGTAACAAAGACACCCTGGATAGTAACAGTACAGTGTCAGTGGGGCGAGTAGACGAAATCCCCAAAATTAGAAGAGGACTCACCGCTGGTTTCGTCACAAGTCCACCATACCCCTGGCTCAGCGTCGTAGCACTTCTGCGTATTGTTGACGGTTTCGCTTGCATAAACGAAGGGGCTTGGATACCATTTCTGTCTTCAAAACTTGGCTATTATTTCCACGTTCCGATGTCTCGAAAACCCCTGATGAAAGGCCGTGAATGACCCCCGACCTCTCTTCCGTCGCCCGTGTTTGCTCTATCCGTTACGCCACGCCTGAAGATGCTGCTGCTCTCTGCGCCATCTATAAGCCCTATGTGGAGCATTCAGCCATAACCTTTGACACCATTGCCCCCACCGAAGAAGCAATGGCTCGCAAAATCACACACACCCTAGAGCGCTACCCCTTTGTGGTAGCTACCTTAGAGGCATCGGACAACCCTATCGTGGGCTATGCCTATTTGAGCCCTCTGCGCCCGCGCAATGCCTATGTTTGGTCTGCCGAAACCAGCATCTATGTGGATTCTTCCTCCCGAAACCATGGTATTGGGCGAGCCCTCTACGCCGCCCTCGTAACCGAAGCCAAAGCGTTGGGTATCCAGAGCTTATTCGCTTGTGTAACCTGCTGCGACCGTGACGACGAACACTTAAGTGATGCCAGCCTTCAATTCCATAGGCGCTTAGGCTTTGAGCCTATTGGGCGCTTTCCTCATACTGGAAATAAGTTCGGGAAATGGTATGACATTACCTGGATGGTCTATCCGTTGGGGCCTTTCGAGGATAACCCTACCCCGCCCCTACTCTTTAGCGAGACTACTCAATCCAGAGATACCAATAGCCATCAATCTGTACCGCAATAAAGCCGGTATCGTCCATAGAGTCACTTTGGGACGTATCCGGATCATCCTGCAACGTGATATACATCTCCATCGAAAGATTGCGAGCCTGATCCACCGTGCCCTCAAGGCCGCTCAGATCAAGCTCTGTCTGAAGGGACCTAAGCTCTGAGCTGCTCAACGCCGTGCCCGGTGTCACCACAAATTCAATATCCATCATGGCCAGATAGGGCTGGAGCGACTCCAATGAAGAGGAGCTAAACGCTTCCGTCATAGCTGCTTTCATATCTTCCATGGCCAAAGGATTGTCCTCAAGGGTGCTATCCACAATGGAGGGCGGCAGGATATACACCAGAGACTCTGCAAAATAGCCCAGGTCATCGGTGGTGAAATCACTGGCAAATAAATAATCCAACTCAAAGGCAAGGTAGTCGGAGAGATCCTGAGCGGAATCAAAGCCCGTATCGTAGGAATCGTAATCATCGGAAGGATCGACGATGCTATCGCCCGGATAGGAGTCATCACCGCCATCAGTGGAGTTGCGATCCGGCATAGCCATGGTGGTCACGCGGGACTCAAGTTCAGTCATCTTACCTACAAATTGCAACGT
>CAJUNI010000004.1:0-5864 GCA_910587945.1 uncultured Parvibacter sp. | reverse complement strand
TTGGATTTCTTTTGGGGATAAGCGGTCACCAGCGGTGTTTCAGCCGACGAGGGCGCCGTATATCCAGGAGTAGCAGCCCCTTGAACCGTAGTTCCGCAGTTGTAACAGACGACGGCATCATCGGTAAGTGACGCACCACAGTGGGGACAATTCATGATTCCTCCTTGGACTACCTACGTGGAAGTACCGCTGCATTACGAGCGGAGCAACTCCTATGGGTTCATAGCATAGCAAATAGGCCAGGGATTCAAGAAGCGCGTTAGATAAGTGGAGAAGGGGCCAACCTTAATCTTCGTAATCCACATCCATCACCACATCAAAGCTATAGCCTGGATATTTCCGCTTCATGGCCTCCACAATGTCATGGCGAATCGCTTCCGGATCGATCTTAAAGGTTCCCACCACATCGAAATAGACCATGGACGAGGGGCGATCTACATAGAAGCCATGGATTTGCAAAATGCGGTCGTCTTCTTTGGCCAACGTAAGGAGGTCCTTGCGCATGGCCGCAAACTCATCGGTGGTATTAACCGCATAAATTCCCACCGTAGAAATAAAACCGAACTTAGCGTAGAGCGTCTCGGTGATCTGACGGGTAAGCATTGAGATTTCTCGCGCCGTCATGGTGTCGGGCACCTCAATATGCAAGCTTCCCACTACTTCATTGGGGCCAAAGTTGTCCAGAATCAAATCATAGACGCCATGAACCCCGGGGAACGAACGCACGCACTGTTCAATGTCGTGGACCAGGTCCTCCCCTTCCCGCGTGCCTATGATTGGGCTTAAGGCATCCCGCAGCACTTCTATACCTGCTTTGCAGACCACCAAGGAGATGATTAAGCCCACAGCACCATCAATATTCACGGACCAGAAAATTTGGGCAGCAGCTACAACCAGCGTACCTGCTGAAAGCACGGCATCGTAGTCAGAATCAAGACCTGAAGCGATAAGTGCTCCCGATTCGGTTTTCTTACCCGCCTTGCGGAAATAAAGACCCAGGGCAATTTTCACGAGAATCGCGACCACAATTACCGTAATCGTAATGGCGCTATAGGATGTTTCTGCGGGGTGAATGATTTTGAGAATTGACTCCCGTAAGGAAATGATGCCAGCTGCCAAAATAATGGCTGCAATAACCACAGAGGTTAAATACTCAATGCGTCCATAGCCAAAGGGATGGCGCCGGTCGGGCTTGCGGGCAGCAAGCTTGGTTCCCACAATGGTCACCACTGAAGATATCACATCGGTGGCGTTATTGACGCCGTCCAAGATAATGGCGATAGAGTGAGAAGCAAAGCCCACGATGAGCTTAAAAATCACCAGCACCATATTGCCAATAATGCCCACAAAACTGGCCTTGATAATGGCGCGGTCTCGGTCCTGAGAAGAACGAGTACTCGAAGGGGTGATCCCGGATTCCTGCGCAGCATCAGGGGAAATGTTCGCTGATCTCTCAGAGTTCGTTGCCGCTCCTGCAGAGGCATCCTCTGCTGGCGTTGACATTGTCCCAGATTGCTTGCAATTCGGATCAGAAACAGCTTGGAGTACGGCGGTCTGAGGATAGTCCTCCGATTGCACGGCAGCCAATCTATCCTTTGACGACGTCATAAAACAAGCCTTCCTTCCCAGAAGCTCAAGAATTCCCTGCTTCTATCCTAGCGCCTCGACTCTTCAAATCGGGAGTCCTACGCGTTGTGCCAATGAACTGCTACCAAGCGGGAACAAAAGAGCCCCTCCGCGGTGGGAGGGGCTCGAGACCAATGCAAAGCTATTTATGACGCAACCAATGGACGTCCAGGATAATCCTCCACAGGCATTTAATAGCGTGATGCCAGCAGGCGCTCTTTCAGCTCTGCTTCCATCTGGCGCATCTGAACTTCCGCTTCTGCTCGCTTAGCGCGTCCCTCAGCTTGGATCTTCATGACCTCGTCGAAGGTTTGGATGAGGCTCTCATTGGTTGCGCGCAGCGTCTCGATATCCACAATGCCCCGTTCAGACTCTCGCGCCACTTCCGTCGTGGACTGCTTGAGCTTTTCGGCGTTTTTGCGCAGAAGCTCGTTGGTCATATCGGTAACGGCAGTTTGCGCCCGCAAAGCAGCCTCATTGTTAGCCATGCCAAGAGCCAGCACCATCTGGCTTTTCCACAGTGGAATGGTGTTAGTAAGAATGGTCTGGATCTTCTCCACCATAAGCATTTCGTTGGTTTGGACAAAGCGAATTTGCGGCGCCATCTGCATGGCAATGGTGCGCGTCAAATCCAAGTCGGACAGCTTCTTCTCAAAGCGATTGAGAGCAGTTTGAAGCTTTTGTACCGCCTCAGCATCTTCCGTACGACCCGTTTCCTGAGCCCGTGCAATTAGTGCCGGGAGCTCCTCGTCGCGCACCTGCGCAAGTTTCTGGCGGCCGGCGAGCAAATACATCGTAAGCTCTTTGAAGTAGGTCAAATTCAACTCATAGAGCTTATCGAGCATCGCCACATCTTTCAGCATTGTCAGCTGATGGCCCTCAAGGGTGCGCACGATGGTATCGATATTGGCTTCCGCCTTATCATAGCGCGCCTTTAGGGCCACCACTTTATTGCCCTGGCGCTTGAAGAAACCAAAGAGCCCCTTCTCTTCATCTACATCTAGGCTCTTCAGTTCCACCACTACATCGGCAATGAGGTCGCCCGCTTCTCCTAGATCCTGGGTGCGAACTTTCTCCAAAGCCGTTTCCGAGAAGTCGGCCATCTTCTTTTGCGCACCAGCGCCGTATTGGAGCACCTGCTGGGCGTTGGACAAGTCGATCTGCTGAGCAAAAGCGGCTACCTGGGCCTTTTCTTCCTCGGTAAGAGAATCATCTAAGGAAGGCTCCTTGGGCGTGGTGTCTTCGAGCACTACCGCTTCCACAATCTCTGAAGAAGACTCCTCGATAGGCTCCAGGGTAAGAGTGGGGGTAGGTAGCTCGCTCATTTTGGTCAAATCATCAGCCATGGGGAATTCCTTTCCTTGGGCTCATTCAGGGTTCAGCCCGTAAATGCGCCAGCTTCTTTATTACGGCAGTATCCTCTTCATAGGAAGGGCCAGCTCCCACCAGCCCCCGCGCTCGTTCGTAAACTCTGCATTCAGTATAGGGTTATAGCAGATCAATCCTTAGGAATTCTTAGATTCAAACGGATTTTCCGTCAAACCTTCTTGGGCCAGAATGGAGGTAAGCACCGAAATATCGGCCGAAACATTGAGCGACAGGTCTTGGTAGGTAGAATCCAGTAGCTTTTCGAAGGCACCCTGCAGCACATCAAGGGTTTGCTCGATCTCACGACGGGAGGATTGAATGTTCTGCCCTTGGACCGGTTGGGATTCCAAGTCGTCGTAGGCTGCCAACAACTTAATGGTGGTGGGCAGGTAGTAATCCATCAAACGATCCATGTCATCAATGGTAGCCGGCGCCTCTTGGGCCCGCTCAAGCAGTCGGCGAACCACTTCTTCGATGGCGACGATTTTCGCGCTGACCTCGACATCATCAATGGCCACATCCAAGGCGCGCAACTGAGTCAAATAGTTTTCGCCCTGAGCCAAAAACGCTTCGTCCTCTTTGGTCAGCGTAGACGGAGCTGTTTGCAAGCGAGCCCGACGGCGAGCCTCTTCTTGAGCCCGTTGCTCCTGAAGTTGTTGCTGGTAATGGGCCTGAGTCTGTCGGTATTGTTGATAGGCCTCATCGGTCAACATCAGGCAGGTCTCGTCATCATCGAGTCGCCCTTCCGGAAGCAGTCCATAATTCATCATGGTGCGAAGCGTTTTCTTCACTTGCTTCGGAGTCCGCTGAGCCTGCGCTGCCAACTCATCGATAGTGCAAACTTCTCGATTTCCCATAAGTCGACGCAAGGTCAGCGACCGGTTAGCAATCCGGATCCGCTTCACCCCATTCAGACAGAAGGCCAGCGATGCCGCTGCCAATCCAAAGCAGGTAACGACGGCTGCAATCTGCGCTGCCAACGGGATTGTGACGGTACCCGCAAGGCCCATGCACCCGGCTAGGGTAAAGACCACGGTACTGGCTGCCCCACCAAAGGCCATCAACATCCCCGTTGCTTTAAGGGGAAAGCCCGACTTAATGCGTCGCTTACTCAGGGCCGTTGTGGTAGATGCCGAAGCAGAGCGCGCCTGACGGTGCTGCTTACGCGGTTTCGCTTGAGGGGTGGCTGGCGTGGGAGCACCGGGCGTTTGAGGCGAGGCAGGCTGACCAGGCGTCGTGGTGCCATGGCCTTGTTGCCAGGAGTCGAAAGCTTTTCCCAGCGCATCGCCAGCAACTCCGAGCCCTTGTCCCACAACGCGGCTCAAATTATTCACGGTCGTCTCGATACCACGGCAAAGCTTCTCGAAGTCTTCTGGGGACATCCCCTTAGGTGCTGATCCCACTTGAGACGATCGTGGAGCGCCCGATGACGGCTGCGGTCCCGGTTGTTGAGGTTGAGCGTTGCCTTGGGAGGTCGTTGAGCCATAGGGGGTTTGCGCTGTGCCCGACGAATAGCCCGCTGACGGAGACGAAAAAGGAGTCTGGGGACGCGTTGGGCCTCCCTGTGTCTGGCTCATACCATACCTTCCCATAGGTGCATCAAAACCTACACCAGCTAGGCTCAGACGGGATACTTAATTGGAAGTCTCCTCGTCCTATTGAGCGTTTTATCCGCTGATGCGTGGGTGGCCATAAACGGCCTGCGAACAATATTCGTTCCTATCTTACACGCACCGATTC
This sequence comes from uncultured Parvibacter sp., assembly GCA_910587945.1. GTDB lineage: Bacteria > Actinomycetota > Coriobacteriia > Coriobacteriales > Eggerthellaceae > CAJUNI01. Next base: position 1,130 of record CAJUNI010000004.1, on the reverse strand, counting down.
TCTTGCGTTCGCAAAACGCTCGACTAGAAGGAATTTTCCACCAACAACCCTAGGAGTTCTTAGCCTCGGCAATATCGTCCGCAAGCTGACGATCAAAAGCTTCATCCCAACATTGGCAGGGCGGCAACCCGGGAATGGAACTAGCATGGAAGATGGGGTCTTTCCCCTGCTTTAACTGGGCGGTGTAGTCGTCTAAGCACTTGATAGCCCACTTCCCCAGCAGCAGGATAGCCACCAAATTGATGATGGTCATAAATCCCATGAGGATGTCTGCGGTATTCCAAGCAAGGTCAAAGCTACTCAAGCAGCCCACAAAGACGATCGCCAAGCAGAAGATGCGGAACCAGAACACCAGCGTTGGGCGCTCGCCAAATATGAACTTGAGGTTGGACTCGGCATAGAAGTAATTCCCGATCAAACTCGTATAAGCAAACAAGAGCACGGCAACAGTAATAAAAGCAATGCCCACCGGCCCAGCAAAGTGCAATACCGCTTGTTGCACTAAAGGCATGCCATTAAGAGTGGCTGCCGCGACCGGATCTTCCACCATAAAGACCAACACCAACATGGCTGAGCAGGTGCAAATAAATAGCGTATCAATGTAGACGGAAAGCGTTTGCACGAGTCCTTGTTTTGCCGGGTGCGAAACCGACGCCGTCGCCGCCGCGTTCGGCGCAGAACCCATGCCAGCCTCGTTAGAGAAGAGACCACGCTTAATGCCCAGCATAACCGCTGATCCCGCAAAGCCACCAAACATGGCCTGGAAGTCGAATGCCGACTCAAACATGAGCCCAAAGGCTTCCGGCAGCAGCGGTAAATTGCTGAAAGTCACCCAGATACCCAACGCTAAATAGGCCAGCGCCATGATCGGCACGACCCAGGAGTTGATCACCGAAATACGCTTCGCACCACCAAAGATTACCACCGCCGTCAAAACGGTTAAGACCACACCCATGATGGCGTTGGCTATCAAGCCGTTTGTTTCATAATCGGGAATGTAATACTCAAGCGAAGAGGCAGCATTGTAGGCCTGCAATTCATTGAAGCCCACGGCATAACAGGCAATAAGAGCAACAGCGAACAGCACGCCCATCCAGCGCTTGCCCAGTCCTTGCTGGATGTAATACGCC